>CAZFAJ010000038.1:0-4868 GCA_964517005.1 uncultured Balneolaceae bacterium
ACTCAAAATGCTTTCGTTCCTGCTTAAAGTCACTGTCACTGATAAGCCCCTGCTGCCATAAGCCGGTTAGATAGTCGAGTTTGTCAAGGGTTCCCGGATCGTGTTTTACTGAAGCCGGTTCGGTTGATCTTTTTAATTCACTTATTCTCTGTTTTTCTGCTGCAACAGCATGCTCAATCAATGTGGCGGTCTGGTCCGGCTCCCTTATTCCAAGAAGCTCCATAGTTGAGGCAGGTGAGCTGATCAGTATATCCCCGGTATTGAATTTTTTGTCAATCCAGCGCTGACGAACATTGATTTCGCTGATATCAGCAAGATCAACCCGCTGGGTATATTTGCTGTCTTTGGAGAGGATATACCGGTCGTAGATCTCATATCGGATAGATTTCCTGGTTCTTTGTGCTCTCCAGATAATATAGATCCCAATTCCAAGCAGCGGTATCAAAAGTATACCCCACAGATACCACCAAAACCAGGAGCGCCAATCAGGTTGTAGCTCAACTTTTTTTTCTTTTGCCATAACTCTTCTTTTTTAGAATCTGTCTTACATGTCTCGTCGAAACAATTCACACTCTGTTCACATTCCAAAGCTACTATTATTGATTCAAAAAAAGCAGAAGAATTTCGTATCTTTTATTTTTGTTAATAACTTAAAAACGCAACCTTTTGAAGGCCTGGAAGTATATAGTAGCTTTATGGATGACGGCCGTAATTACAGTTGGATTTTTGATCCCAATTCCCGAGATCCCCATCCTTGAAGAATCAGCACGCAATCTGTTTTTACATGTACCGATGTGGTTCACCATGATGATTTCATTTTTGATGGCATTCTGGTACAGTATCCGGTATCTGAACGACGAGAATATGAAATTTGACTTGAAGGCCGAAACGGCAACTGCGGTTGGGTTGGCTTTTGGAGTTTGCGGTCTGCTGACCGGATCTCTCTGGGCACGTTTTACCTGGGGCGCATGGTGGACTTTTGCGGAACCCAGAATGAACCTCTCGGCATTGGCAATGCTGATTTTCGTTGCATATTTTATTCTCCGGTCGGCTTTTAATGATCCGGAAAAACGCGCAAAAATTTCGGCAGTTTATAATATCTTCGGAATTACAACAATTCCCTTTTTACTTTATATCATTCCGCGTCAGTTGCCAAGCCTGCATCCCGGTGCAGATGGAAATCCGGCATTTAGTGAATTAACGGCCCCTGAGTTGCGTTACATCTTCTATCCCGCAATCATAGGATTTGCCGGAATTGCATTTTGGATGATGGATATTGTGAACAGGTATAAAGTGGTAAAAGAACATCTTGAAATCAGTCCTGAATGAATTTATTATTTACACAAGAACAGACCACAACATCCGTTGATACCTTAACACAAACATATTCGGGTAAATGGAGCGGAGTTGAGGGTATGGAAAACTCATCCGGATTTGTCCAGATGATGGCATCCAATGACTTGATTTTTGTTGTTCTTGGAGTAAGTCTTATTATCTGGTTTGTACTGCTTTTTTATATGATAAAAGTAGACCGTAAAGTCTCTGAACTTGAAAAAGAAATTGAAACTGAAAAATCATGAAGCCTAAATTAATCATTGGCGTTTTTTCTATCGTCTTATTTACATCATTATTGATGTATAATTTTGGTAACAGCATCAGTACCTATGTCAATTTTGAAGATGCTGACGGACGAGCGGGTGCGCATGTAGTTGGAAAATGGGATGATTCAAAAGATTACGGATTTTCCAGGGAGACGATGCAATTTTCATTTCATATGAAAGATGAAGACGGAAATGTGAGGCGTGTGATCTATCCAAGGCCAAAACCAAATAATTTTGAACAGGCTACTCAGCTTGTTGTGATAGGAGAGATGAAGAACAATGTTTTCTATGCCAGCGAGATGCTGATGAAGTGCCCGTCAAAATATAATGATCCGTCAAAAGCCGAATTTGTAAATGCTGAAGAGAGCTGATTACCGATGCTGGGTATAACAGGACATCTTTTTCTTTCGGCTTCTTTTCTTTTTGCTATCGCAGGCCTGATTTTTTATGCCATCTCTGCGAATAGTGACAATCAGAGGTTTGAAAAATTATCTGACCGGCTCTGGAAAGCCAAGGGAATTGCTGTTCTGATTTCATCCGGAATTCTGATTTACCTGATTCTGGATCATCAGTTCCAATACTTTTATGTCTGGAATTACTCCAGCCTTGACCTTGAATTGCACTATCTGCTTTCCACTTTTTATGGCGGGCAGGAGGGCAGTTTTATGCTTTGGATTCTCTTTTCATTTTTGATAGGCCTTGGCTTGATTCGCTGGACACGTAAGCCATACAAGGCACCTGTGATGTTTGTGATGACACTCACCCAGTTATTTCTGATATCCATGCTTCTTGGGTGGGACCTGTTTGGATTGAAACTTGGAGCGTCACCATTCAGAACCATAGCCCAGGAGATGCCAAATGCTCCCTTTATTCAGGCCAACCCCGGTTTTGTTCCTGCTGATGGAACCGGTCTTAACGACTTGCTAAAAAGCCCCTGGATGATGATTCATCCTCCTGTACTCTTTGTCGGTTTTGCCATGATGACCGTGCCTTTTGCATTTGCAATTGCTTCTCTGTGGACCCGCACCTATCACGATTGGATTAAACCTGCACTTCCCTGGACGCTTGGTGCAAATCTGGCACTTCTCACTGCTATTTTTCTTGGCGGTTACTGGGCGTATGAAACACTTTCATTCGGAGGGTACTGGGCATGGGACCCGGTTGAGAATGCTTCATTTGTGCCGTGGCTCATTGGTACAGCCGGTATTCACGCTATGATTATTCAGCGTAAAAGCTCACGTGCCCACAAGGCGTCTATCTTTTTCGCAATACTTGCCTATGTTGCCATTGTCTACGAAACATTTCTTACCAGGTCAGGCGTACTTGCAGATCAGTCCGTACACAGCTTTGTGGACCTTGGGCTTTACAATCAGTTGCTTATTTATATGCTGGTAATGATCCTGATCGGAATCGGTTTTTTCCTCTATCGGTATAAAGAACTGCCGAGCCCTGATACGGATTCAGGTATACTGACGAAAGAATTTTTCACATTTACAGGTTCCATGATGCTATTTATTCTTGGAGCTGTAATCATTCTCGGTACAAGCTCTCCGATAATCGGTAAGCTTTTTGTCAGTAATCCCACACCGCCGGACATCAGTTTTTACAACAACTGGAGCCTGCCAATAGCCATTATTATGGCTTTGCTGACTGTAATAGGTCAATACCTGTTTTGGCAAAAACATAACTGGGAATCCCTGGCAGGGGCCATGGTTGTACCACTTCTGCTTACTTCCATACTTGCTACTTTAACGATCGTCTTCGGATCAGTCCGAAATATCTACTACATGATTCTTGTGTTTGCAGGCTGGTTTGCCATAATTGGAAATGGCGCAGTACTGCTTTACCTGCTCAGGAAAAACCCTAAACTTGTGGGCGGTGCTCTCTCACACTTTGGATTCGGTGTTTTATTATTAGGAATTCTTGCATCTTCTGCATACAACGAACATCTGCTTGATGAAACAGCTACTAATTACAATTACCGGGTTGAAATTGGTGAAGCTTTTGATGAACAGGGTTTTCCTATCACACAAAAGGTTGAAATGTTTGAGCTGAAGCTCAACCGGCCGAAACTGGTAAACAACAAATATATGGTCACCTACGAAGGATACACACTCTCGGATACACCCAGGCCGGGTCAGCAAACCTATCGTCTTAAATTTGAACCGATAGACGGAGGGCAACCCTTCTACATGAACCCGGAAGTTTATCCTATGTTAACTTCTTCAACAGCAAATAATGTGGAGTGGTCAGTTGATCCGGATGTGAGAACCGGGTTGGGAAGTGACATTTATCTCTACGTTGCCGGAAGCGAATATGTTGATACACAAAATGAGCTGGTTAAAAAGAGAAATAATCTTATGCCTGTATCCGACAAAGAGGAACCTGTGGATTCAGATGCGCAAGAGATTGAAATCAGAAAAGGAGAAACGGCAAATGCCGGTAATTTCCAATTTACATTTAAAGATTTTCAACCCGCAAGTGAAGAGCATCTTCCTGACAGTACGCTCATTGGTATCAGGTCGGTCGTAGAAGTACTGCATACACCAAGCGGAAGTATGTATGAAACCGTACCTCTTTTTGCTGTCTACACAGAGAACGGCCGAAGTTATACATATTCACCTCCTCTTGAAATAGAAAAATGGGGATTGAGTCTCCGGTTTACAGGAGTCAACCCTGAAAATGATGCGATCGAAGTCTCCGTAGGCGGGCTCGATGAAGAGTTTGAAGAAGACTGGATTGTTGTGGTTGCAGAAAAAAAGCCGTTTGTTTCTGTTGTGTGGTTCGGAACATTTTTATTAATGGGTGGATTTAGCGTATCAATTTTCCGACATTGGTCACGTGAGAAAGATGCCAATAAATAAGTGCAAATATTATCCGCTGACTCTGATTGGGCTGATCCTTTTTATGCAGCCTGTTCTGGCCGAGGCACAACCTGATCCAAGAGGCGCGCTGCTGCGTTCTGTAATTGTGCCCGGATGGGGGCACCATTATGTCGATAAAACCGACTGGACCCGCGGACAAGTTCATCTTGCCGCTGATGTTGTTATGCTGGCAGCTTTTTTTGGATTGAACGCCAGGGTGAATAATATGCAGGATCAGGCAATTTCTCTTGCTCAGCTGCGCTCGGGTGTAAATCCCGATAATAAGGATCGCTCATTCCGTCTTGCGCTCGGACGTTTTAATTCGCTTGAAGAACACAATGATTTTCAGCGAAGAAGCAGAAACTGGGATCAGATTATTGAGGATACACCGGAGAATCGCTGG
>CAZFAJ010000038.1:4968-26133 GCA_964517005.1 uncultured Balneolaceae bacterium
TTTTCGAAAACCGAAAACAGGGAATTTGGCACAACCATTTGCACGATTGAGCATTCTGAATGGTTGGTTAGAGATGAAGAGCTGGTATACCGGATTTGGGGGAACCGCTTTTTAAGGCATCTTGTTCGGCGGCTTGTCGGATCTGTGATTACGGTTGCTTCAGGCCGATTGGAAATATCAAAATTTGAAGAGATGCTGAAAGCTCCCGAATTGGAGAAAAAAGGGTTTTCCGCCCCGGCCAAAGGCCTGATCCTGGAAAAAGTTTTTTACTGAGAAAAAATAAAATTCAGAATTTGCTTTGCAATTTCATCTTTTGTTCCGCTAAACTCTTTTTTGACGTTTTCCCCGATTAAAATCAGGTTATTTGTATCTGATTCGAAGCCGGAATTTTTACTGAGCAGACTATTTGCCAGAATCCAGTCAGCATTTTTTTGATGCAGTTTTTTTGATGCGTTTTCTTCAAGATCTTCCGTTTCCATGGCAAACCCGATCAGAACCTGATCTTCCTGTTTATTCTCTCCAAGCCATTTAAGCGAATCAGGGTTCTCTTTTAGCTCAATTGATCTGCCGGCACTCTCTTTTTTAATTTTTGATTTTGATATAGAAACCGGAGAAAAATCGGATACCGCAGCAGCCAGGATAAATATATCTGCGTTCTTGTGTTTTTTTACCAGTGAGAAAAGCTCAGAAGCCGAAGTGAACGATTCACGAACCAATTTCTCCGGAATATTTGCTGAAACGGGTCCGTGTAAAAGTGTTACTACAGCGCCGAGTTGCATAGCGGCATTTGCCATTGCAATGCCCATCTTACCGCTGCTTGGATTTGAGATAAAACGAACCGGGTCAAGAAATTCACGCGTGGGACCGGCCGTAACAATTACCTGTTTTCCCTGCAGAAGATCACTGGTTGTTTTTTCTGAAAGAACTGTTTCTATTTTATTTAAAATAGTATCAATCTCGGGGAGCCTGCCTTTTCCCTCCATACCGCTTGCCAAGAAACCGGTCTCCGGCTCTAAAATTTGATAGCCATACTCTTTAGCTATGCTCAGGTTATGCTGTACAGACGGATGATGATACATTTCCCCGTCCATAGTCGGACAGATTAAAATTGGACACCTTGCAGCCAAAGCAGTAGATGTAAGCATGTTATCTGCCTGGCCGTGCACAAGTTTTGAGAGCGTATTTGCTGTACAAGGAGCAATTACATAAAGATCAGCCCACTCGCCCCAATGTATGTGTTTTGTCCAGCTTTCACTCCCGGTATTCTCATTAAAAACATCAATAGCAACTTCATGTCCGGACAGAGAGCTGAACGTGTCAACCCCGACAAAACGGGTAGCTGCGGGTGTCATGGCTACCCTGACTTCAGCCCCGGATTTCTGTAGTTCACGAAGCAAAAAAACCGCTTTATATGCGGCAATACCACCGGTAACACCAAGTAAAATGCGGTTACCGGCGAGCATGATCAGATTTCTTTGTTAGGATAGCGATAGTAGACTTTATCCTTTATCATTTCATCTACGGATCTCTGTGTAGGATGTGGTAATTTTTCGAAGGTTTTGGAAATACGCTCTTGTTCTTCGTTAAAGGTGAACTCATCTTCCTCTTCAAATCCTTCAAAATACTTGAGTTTATCATCCAGATCCAGCTTTTCCTGAGCAGCTATTTGGCGGGCACGTTTCGACATTACAACAATTTTTTCATATTTGTTACCGGCTTCTCCGCCGAGATTTTCAACATTCAGGGTTTTAATAGGCATAACTAAATTATTATGAGTTTATAAAATTTTTAACTGCTTTTTTGGTTTGTTCGTATGCGGTTTCAAGTTCATCATTGATAACAACAACATCGAACCTGTCTGCAAACTCAATTTCTTTTACAGCGCGCTCGAGCCTGATATTCAGAGACTCATCGGACTCTGTACCGCGTTTGATTAATCTTTTTTTCAATACCTCTAACGAAGGTGGCTTTATAAAAATACCGAGTGCATCATTTCCATACTCGTTTTTAATATTTAACGCCCCCAGTACATCGATATCAAGCAAAACAAAATAACCTTTATTTCTCAGTTTCTCAATATCTGAGCGGAATGTTCCGTAATAAGTTCCGTTGTAAAATTTTTCCCATTCCACAAATTCATTCTTTTCGATTTTTTTTTCGAAATCGTCCTTGCTGATAAAGTGATATTCTATGCCATCAGTTTCACCTTTTCTGGGTGAACGGGTGGTGGCACTTACAGAAAAGACAAGATTTGGTATTTCGTACAAAAGACGTTTTGCGAATGTGGATTTCCCTGCGCCACTGGGGGCTGTCAGAATGATAAGCTTACCTTTTTTACTCAATGTTCTGCACCTGTTCCCGCATTTGTTCAAGTTTTTCCTTTCCGATAACAACATAGTGAGCAATAACCGAATCACTCGATTTGGAACCAATGGTATTCAGTTCACGATTGATTTCCTGGCATAAGAAATTAAGCCTTCGGCCTGCGTTTTCATTGCCTTCCAGAGCATCTCTGAAAAATTTGATATGAGAGTTTAATCGTACGATCTCTTCATTAACATCCATTTTATCAACCAGAAGAGCCACTTCCATCTCCAGGCGGTCTTCATTAATTTTCTCATCCTGAACCAGTTCCTCTATTCGTTTCTGTAGCCGTTCTTTTACAAGTGAGGCATTTGTTTGAGCTGCAGAACCAATGTCTGACAGAAGTCCGCCAATATCATCCAGAAGTGTTTCCAGGTCCTCTCTCAATTCAGAGCCTTCCTGTATCCTCATTTTATTTGCTGCTTCAAGCGCAGATTTGGCAGCCTCAACGGTGCATTTCCATATTTCCTCAACGGTTTCAGGATCGTCTTCCCGCTGGACAAAAATATCTTCAAACCGAAGAATATCCCGGAGCTGTACGGGTTCGGTCAGGTTAGATTCTCTGCGAATTCCTTCAAGAATCTGGCTATAGCTTTTCACCATTTCAGGGCTGAAAGTAATATTTGGTATTCCCGTTTGGGATTTATCCAGGTTTACATTGACATTGATTTTTCCCCGGCTAACATATTTCTGAATAACATCTTTCAGGTCAAATTCCTTGTGCTGTAAGGATTGCGGTAACCGGATTGATATATCAAGATAGCGGCTGTTCAGTGTTTTGATCTCTACAGTGAGATGAAAGCCGCCAGAGGAACAATCTCCCCGTCCAAAACCCGTCATTGATGTAACCATAGTGTGCTCTAAATTAAGTAGTAATTGAAAGGAAGATAAAAAAGTGAGAGTTAAATACTATAAAATAGTATTGACTATACTGCAGATGGCAAAAGGGAAGCGGCAACATCAATTACTGAAATAAACTCTTTCAATTTCATATATTGTTTTACCTTGAAAGTTTGGATAAAATTTAAAGCAGTATATTTAATGAAAATAATATTTACATAAGCTAGTGTGCCATATATCGGGTTAGGATAATTAATTACGGATATTTCTTGACAAAAAGCTTAAGTTGATGAGCAAATAAATAATCAAATTTAATATAAAGGTAACCGAATGGGATTTTTCGGCGGATTTGAAGTACTTATAATAATTATTCTGATTGTCTTTCTTTTTGGAGCTAAAAAAATACCTGAACTCGCCCGCGGAATCGGGCAGGGTATCAAAGAGTTTAAAAATGCGAAGAAAAATGAGAACGGGGATCAGCAGGTTTCAAATGGTGATCAAAATCAAAAGGACGGAGCTTAGAGAGCGAGCCTTTCAGTTAATATCGTCTCAGTCCGACTACTTTTCCCTGCTTATTCGTAAGCGCTACATAAACAGCAGTATTTTTTTTCGTCACCAATTCGCCATTTCGAAGTGTATTGATTTCAAATTTTAAAATCACTTCTTCATTTTGGTTACTCAGGTTCAATGATTCCAAATCCAGTTCAAGAACAGGTGAGTTAGAAATGCGCTGATCTGCCAGTATGTGTTTATCTGCGCCGGCAGACCAGATGTAACTGGATTCTGTGATATCAAATAGATTTCCATCTACTCCCAAATCGGCAAAGGAAAGAGTGAGTTTATCCCCGTTTCTTTGTGCCTTAAACTTATCCAGGGGGTTGACTTTACTGAACCAGTATCGTCCGATTTTATCACGCCGTTCTTTCAGTGTTTGAATCAGGTACTTTTCTGCTTCGGGATTGGTGAGTTGACCTGCCCCCACAATAGTCCGTATGTCTTCATCTGAAAAGGCCATCACCATTTTTGCTCCCCAAAAGCCATCCCGGGGTGTTATTTTATCAAATGCCGGATTGGGGTAACTCGCCACCCACCGGGCAGGGTCAAAAATTTGCGATTCAAAATAGCCGACAGATGGATAAAAAGGACGTTCTTTGGCCTGTTCGGTTGCCCAGGGTTTTACATAAAGCCCCAGTGAAGTATAAAGCAATGCCATATATCGCGGGTCGAACCTGTACTCATTCCCTTGCTTGATATGACGCAAATCTGTGCCGCCGATGCCAATAGTTGAGCCCATATCAAGCAGGTAATGGCGGATATACCCGTTTCCGTTTTCATTAACATATGATGCCAACGTATTACCTTTTCTACGGTCCGTATCATTCAGCCAGGACGCCAGCACTCCCAATCCCCGTACCTCCCGGCGATCTTCGTGCGGGACTAGATCATTCGGATCATCTTTTCGGGTGCCTTCAAAGCTCCAGGGGCCCAAAGGCCGGCCTTCTACATACTTGCTTGCCAGCGCCCGGATCTTACCATCTTCCCCTTTATAGGCCATGGAAAGTAAAGTATCCAGGTCAGCCTGGGTCATTGGTTTCTTCACTTCCTGTTTGGTTAAGGTGGCTTCTTCGCCAACTATCAATTGTTTAGGCTCCAGAAAAACGAGGCTGTTTTGCGGGGTATAATAGCCTGAAGCGTAATAAATCAGCGTGGAGATCACCTCAGACGAAGATGCCATTTCCGGGAATTGGGCTACGTCTATTTTTACAATATAGACATTGCCGCCGGCATCCTGAATTGTAAATCCAGGAGTTACGCCCTCTGATTTTCCACGGATCACAGTGATGGGTTTGCCGGTATCAACTCCGCCCGATTTATTTGGCCCTTGTTTCAGGGCTCTTTTGTCCATCGTCTCGAAATAGTGCCGGCGAGTATACCAGCTTGAGTTTGGGACTTCATCCAGCACATTTACATTTTTTGCCTCCTCTGGTTTGGCAAGCCCCACAAGGCCGCCCGCTTTTCTGAAGGTCCAGCCCAGATCCAGCGGTTTTTCAATCTGGTAAAATGTGCTGTAATAGAGTGATTCCCAGCCAAAATTTTCTTCCGATTCACTTGGCATTGGAATGTCTCTGTTGTCGGGGTCAAAGGTTTTAATCGGGCCAAGAGTATAGGGTTCCGATGAGCCGCAAGCTCCGGTGAAAATAATAGAAGCTGCGATCAGTAACCATTTGATCAGGTTTTTCTGCAATTGAACGTGCATCAATAAAACAGGAACTAAAGTAGTTTCAGGGAACCGGGGTTCTGCTTTAGCTTTGTTAATTTGATTTATAATTTGCATAAATTTCCTCTTTTCGAACTTAAAAATTCATGCTGAATTCCAGCAGGGTTTGAGCTCCTTCGTTGCTGAAACCAATTTCAAAACGGAATAAAAAATCGGTAGCCGTCAGGAATCGCAGGCCGGTACCAATGGCACCGTTAAACCGTTTAAAACCGAGCTGGTTAAAATCATTAAATACCTGCCCCTGGTCGGTAAAAATGACCGCATCCCAGGTATCCCAAATCGGGTATCGGTATTCGAGTGTAAAAAGCAGCGACCCTAAGTCCCGGAATCGGTCTTGCTCGAAACCGCGCAAATTCATAGCATCGCCCAGAAAACTCTGTTCATAAAAGGGTATATCGGCATTTCCGATCGTGTAGCGTTTTTCAAGCCGGCCGCGCAGAGCGAGGCGGTGATTTACAGAGAACCCGGGCAGCCGAAAGAAGTATTGACCTTCACCAAAGTAATTTAAAAATTCAAAGTCAGAGTTTTGTACACTGCGGTTATAGGTCAGGCCTGCATCAAGCAGAAAACCTGAATAGACCCTGGTTTTCGACTGTATAAAGTCAAAGCTTGGGGTAAGGGTACCGACCAGGCCTGAATTGGTATTTTGTGCGACTCCAATGCGCCTATCAAACGTTGCGCTTAGCCCGGTATTCACCAGGTCAAGAGTGCCGATACCAAACCTTTCGGGATCAATAAAATTAAGGATGGGCTCACCGTTTTCGGTAAAAGGGTCAAGGTCATTCACAGTTGTATGGGAATAGCCGCTGCTTATTGATGCAAGCAGATCGGACCGGATTAGATATCCGGCTTTTGCCTGCAGGTTGTAGCGTTCAATAGCAAAGTCAGCTTCCAGATCGTCATTACTGCTGTTACCGCCAAGAAATACATCCTGATCGTCATTTTTACGCAGATTGGCCTTTAAATCAATCTGGTGCCTGCGATTTTCATTAAGTGGCACTTTATAGATCGCATCAACTTTAAAATTCGTCTGATTCGTGTAAAAGGTGTTAACATCAAGTGAGTGACCTTTATTGAAAACATTGCGATTGAAATAGGTTATGCCACCTGCGAAACTGGTTCGTCCGCCCACAGAAAAATTCGGATAAAAACCGGCGGTACCTTCTTCATTCAGAAAAAAATCGGACAGTTTTGTCAGTATATCGGTTTCAGTGACATAGATGACACTCCATTTCAGAGGTTGAATAGCCGTATGAAATATTGTGGCCGGAAGGCGTGCAACCTTACTGCCAAATGAGGGTGATGCGCTGTAGGGAATGGAGTCGGGATGAGCCGGCTCCGGCAGTGTATCCTGAAAAATAGGAATCACAGGATGTATTGATGCAATATCGATCAGTGAAGCAAAGTCCGGCTGCGCTCTTTTTTCAAATGCACTTGCATTATGCGCTGAGAGACTCAATAATATCAAAAAGCATGAAAGCAAAAAAACCTTTGAATACAATAGAAGTAATTCTGTCAGTGAATATTGTTTTGATGACTTGAATTTACGATAAAGTGATATAGTAGGTTTCGGACTTAATTTTTAATATTCGTGTGATATAAACAGTCTCAAGCAGATATCATTTCAAATTGATGAAGACTCTTGATTTTTAAAAGTCTGTGAAATAATATCTAAAAATTTCATGTTATAAATTTCAATAAATCAGCCAAGTTTAAATAACAACCCCTTGTAAATCAATGAATTACAAGGGGTTTTTGTGCCCGGGGGGGGACTCGAACCCCCACGCTGTTACCAGCATACGTCCCTGAAACGCACGCGTCTACCAATTCCGCCACCCGGGCAGGGTGATCATGTGTACAATCATTCAGTAAATCAAAAAAGTGTTGCCGGCATGCGCCCTGAATCCGTCGGTCCCGAAATAAATTCCGAGATTCGTGAAACTAAAGATCTACTAAAAGCAATGCTGTTTGATTATAGCCTAATCTGTAGTTTCCAGAGATTTTAAATATAGCAAGCTTTGACTTCATTTTGCAATATGGATTTCACTTAATTTTCTAAAATTGAATCCGGGCGCTGCAAATATTCAGATGTCAAAATAGTTATCCGTTTAATTTTCAGCTTCAAATATTGCCTTCATCATTTCAGTATAATCATCTGTCAATTCAATATTCCGTCTCGACATCACGATTTTCATGGTTTCAACAGCCTTATCAAACGTGTATGTGGTCGTATTTTTGTCGCTAATCCAGGTAAAAGACCGGATGTGATTGGGCGGAAATCCGGAACTCAGTATATTGGAGGATACTCCGCAAATGGTACCTGTATTGAGCATAGTGTTGATTGCAGTTTTTGAGTGATCGCCCAAAACAGTTCCAAAAAATTGACGATTGGTTTTTATTTTTTCACCTTTGTAATAATCAACGACTGAAATTTTGCTGTAGTTATTTTTCATATTCGATGTGTTTGTATCAGCTCCAAGATTTGTCCACTGACCAAAAATCGAATTTCCTGAAAAACCATCATGTGCTTTATTTGCATAAGAGTGAAATATGCAGTTATCAACTTCGCCTCCAATTTTACAAACAGGACCAATGGTGGTATTTTCGTAAATTCTGGCACCGGTTTTTACAGTTGATCCCCGGCAAACAGCAGAGGGCCCTCTGATTACAGAATTAGCCATAATCTTTACGTCATCCTGTAATACTATCGGGCCCTTATCTGTCAAAAAAACAACGCCGGGTTCGATCTGAACATTCTCTCCTGTTAATACCTCATGCTTACCGGTAACCGAATAATAAGGAGCTTTATTCAGTGAGGTCAGATTGTTGAGTCTGTTGATGTCATGAACTATTTCCGTGCCATTCATTGAAATCAAATCCCAGAGATTGCTGAATGTTTCAGGTGCCCGTTTTACACCCAGCTTTTTCAGAGAGTCGAATGCAGGTTTTTTATCTGTCCATTCAATATGAGTTTCAGGAAGAACTTTGGCAGCAATGATCAGTTCACCACTCACAAGACATTCTCCGGGATTGAGGAAAAGTATATTGGAACGGATATGCTGATCCGGAAAAATACGGGGATTTACCCAGAGTACAGAGTGGACTTCACCCGTTAATTCGGTTCTGAAAACTTCTTTACGGTGATCTTTCAGATTTCGGGTAAAGTGAATCGTCTCGAGGGTATGAGTCCATTTTTCTCTCATAGTAAGAATGCCACAGCGAAGATCATCCGTGGGCCTTGTAATAGTTAACGGCTCCAGGTTTTTGCAGATTTCGTCTTCGAAAAAACAGATTATTTCCACGGATTAAGCCATTTTAATTAATAAATTCAAATGCTGAGGAGTTTTTAATTCCCTGATACAATCTTAAATTAAGCTAAATATTTTAATAAGATAAAGATAATCGGAGTTTATAAATATAATGTGTGGAATCGTAGGATATATAGGTGAACAGAAGGCGGCCGACATTCTTGTCAAGGGATTAAAACGGCTCGAGTACAGGGGATATGATTCAGCTGGCATCGCACTGATGAATGGTGAGATGTGCATCAGGAAGGGAAAAGGAAAGGTTAAGAATCTTGAAAATGAACTCAATAGTAATCCATTGCTGGGAAAAATTGGTATTGGCCATACAAGATGGGCAACCCACGGGCAGCCAAATGATATCAATTCCCATCCCCATCTGAGTGAATCCGGGAAAATTGCAGTTGTACATAACGGGATTATTGAAAATTACGGGTCGATCAAAAAAAATCTTGAAAACAGAGGGCGCACTTTTAAGAGTGATACGGATACGGAAATTATCGCACAATTAATAGAGGAAATTTATCACTCCGAGACTAAGATCTCTTTTGAACATGCCATACAGCTTGCTCTGAAACAGGTAATCGGCACTTACGGGCTTGCTATTGTTAACATGGATGAAAACGATAAAATCTATGTAGCCAGAAAAGGATCACCATTGTTGCTTGGAATAGGTGAAGATGAGATGTTTATTGCTTCTGATGCCTCACCAATTGTGGAGTACACGAATAAGGTTGTCTATCTGGACGATGGTGAAATGGCCGTTGTCACCAAAGAGGGCTATGAGGTTAAAACAATTGAAGATGTTCCGCTCACAAAAGAGATCTATGAACTTGAGATGAGCCTCGAAGAAATTGAAAAGGCCGGTTATCCGCATTTTATGCTTAAGGAGATTTTTGAACAGCCAAGAGCTCTTGCCGATTGCCTAAGAGGCAGGCTTGACAAGAGTAATAACCGTATACAGCTGGGGGGAATCGCCGAAGTTTTAGATGATATCGTAAATGCAAACCGCGTGGTTATAGCTGCATGTGGAACAAGCTGGCACTCTGCTCTTGTAGGTGAATATCTCTTTGAACATCTTGCCAAAATGCCGGTTGAGGTTGAATATGCGTCTGAGTTCAGATACCGTGATCCGTTGATAGGTAAGGGAGATGTGATGCTTGTAGTTTCCCAAAGCGGGGAAACGGCAGATACTCTTGCTGCTTTAAGAGAAGCCAAACAGAAAGGTGCACTGGTAATCGGGGTGTGTAATGTTGTAGGATCTACTATTGCGAGAGAGACAGACGCCGGTGTTTATATTCATGCAGGTCCTGAAATCGGAGTGGCCTCAACAAAAGCATTTACCGGACAGGTAGCTGTTCTGACTATGATGGCTATCGCAATAGGCAAAAGCAATGGTTCTATAAAAAAAGATGAGGCCGAAAAACTGATTACAGAATTGGACTCAATACCCGGAAAGGTTGACCAGATTTTAAAGCAGGCTCACAAAATTGAAGAGCTGGCACGATTGTTTACCTATGCACCCAATTTCTTATATCTCGGGCGAAGTTATAATTTCCCTGTTGCTCTTGAAGGGGCGTTGAAACTAAAGGAGATATCTTATATACACGCCGAAGGTTATCCTGCTGCCGAAATGAAACACGGCCCCATTGCTCTGATAGACGAGATGATGCCTGTGGTTGTGATAGCAGCGACTGATCATACAAATGATAAGATGATATCAAACATTGAAGAAGTGAGGGCAAGAAAAGGCAGAATCATAGCGATCACGAACAACGAGAATGGAGGAGTTAAGGATTTATCTGAATTTGAAATATCCATACCCAATACTGAAGATTGTTTTTCGCCGCTTTTGACTGTAATCCCGCTTCAGTTGCTATCCTATTACATTGCGGTTAATCGCGGGTGTGATGTGGATCAACCGAGAAATCTGGCAAAAAGTGTTACGGTGGAGTAGCAGGTTATATAGAAAAGTACAGGGTTAATTTCAGGTTACACGAGAAACATTGGTCAATTCGCTTTTATTTTATAAACAATTCTTGCGGCAATAAATCCGTTTATCGTATTACACTGTGTGAAATGGATGTAATCTTTTTCAAAGAGAATAACAGGTAGACAATGAAAATCTCGGTCAAAAATATGGTCTGTCCCCGATGTGTAGAATCGGTTGGGAATGTTTTATCTGAGCTAAACCTGGAGGCAGAATCCATTGAGCTGGGAGAAGTGGTTTTGAACCAAAAGCCGGATCAGGAGCAGCTGAATGAGCTGGACAATAAACTAAAAAGTGTGGGATTTGAGCTTATTCTTGATCGTGAAACCGCCATTACAGTTCAGATAAAATCTGCTCTTATCGGATATCTTTCACATCTTGAATTGGAAAAAGAACCTCAGAAAGTATCCGCATATCTCTCAAGCCGATTGAATTACAACTACTCGTATTTAAGCAATCTTTTTTCTGAGAAACAAAATCAAACTATTGAATCTTTTTTGATCCGGCTTAAAGTTGAACGAGCAAAGGAGCTGCTCAGCTATAAAAAATGGACACTGAGTGAAATTGCCTGGAAGCTGAAGTACAGCAGTGTACAGTACCTTTCTAATCAATTCAAAAAAGTAACCGGACAAACAGTAACGGAATATTTGAAAGCTCCCAAAAAAAAGAGAATCCCGCTCGATCAACTCTGATCTAAAAATATTACACATCTGATCTTCAGAAATGTAAGTTGTTTAAAACCAATATTTCTATTTTTAGTTCAACTGCCAGCACCTGATAATAATGGTTTTGATTTTTCGACCGGTTATTAAAACAGTGTGGATTATCTTTAACGAATATTTTATACATGTCTGATAAATTATCATTTCAAATTGAGGGAATGCATTGTGCCGGATGCGCTAATTCAGTTGAAAAGGCTTTGTCGAATCTGAATCATGTTTCTGAAGCCACTGTTAATCTTGCCAGTGAAACGGCTACGGTTATCTGCAATTCGGGCGAGCCTGACTGGCCTGAATTGAAAAAAGCAGTATCTGAAGCCGGTTTTTCAATTCCTTCCGACATAACCAAAATGTCGTTTGATGTAAATGGAATGCATTGTGCCGGCTGTGTTAACAGTGTTAAAAAAGCAATTGATTCACTTGAAGGTGTTGTTGAAAGTGATGTAAACCTTGCTACAGAGAAAGCTGTAATATCCTTTGACAAACATCTTACCGGCCCTGATGAGATAGCCGAAGCTGTTCAGGATGCAGGTTTTGAGCTGGTGCTGAAGAAAGAAGAAGCGCAAAACCGCCTTGAGGATAAAAGAAAACGAGAACAGAAAAAACTGGATGATTCACGGCACAGATTAATCTGGTCCTGGATAATTACGGCTCCGCTTATGATCTGGATGTTTGCTCAAATGTTATTCGGGCAGCATGTTCACGGATCTCTTGTATCTGAGGTCGTGATGACAATTGCAGCTTCAGTGGTCATTTTTTATCCGGGCTGGGATACTCTTAAAAGTGCTTTAAAATCAGCTGTCAATTTGAGTCCGAACATGGATGTATTGATTGCATTGGGTACCGTGGCTTCTTTATTCACGGGATTAATGGCAATTGCGGGTATTCTTGGATGGCTTTCATTTACGATGCAAAGTTTTGCTGCCATTGCAGCGATGATCATGGCTTTCCATCTCACAGGGCGATATATCGAAACGAAGGCAAAAGGACGGGCTTCCGAAGCTATCACAAAACTGCTTACTCTGGAGGCTGAAACAGCAAGAGTTATTCGCAACGGAAAGGAAGAGGTAATTAAACTCGATGAGCTGCGCATTGGAGATACCATGCTGGTACGACCCGGAGAAAAAATTCCGACAGACGGAAAAGTAGTGTTCGGAGAGTCATCTGTAAATGAATCAATGGTAACCGGGGAGTCTATGCCGGTAACCAAAAGAAAAAGCGATGAAGTTATTGGGGGAACGATTAATTCGGACGGAACCATTCGCGTTCAGGCGAGTTCTGTGGGCGAAGATACATTTCTGAACAGGGTAATCCGGATGGTGGAAGAGGCCCAGGGTTCTAAAGTGCCGATACAGGAATTTGCCGATCGTATTACCAAAATTTTTGTCCCGGCAGTACTGGTTACAGCCCTGTCCACCTTTTTAATCTGGTTGATATTTCCAGACCTGTTTCTGCCTCTGATAAAATGGGCGGATGGTTTTATTCCATGGATTGTGACGGATTTGAATCCTGTTGGCCAGGCTTTCTTCGCAGGGCTGGCTGTATTGGTGATCGCCTGTCCCTGTGCACTGGGCCTTGCAACACCTACGGCACTGATGGTTGGGTCCGGTTTAGGAGCTGAAAATGGAATCTTAATCCGGCAGGGAGAAGCTATCCAGATTCTGGATAGTGTCACACATATTATATTCGACAAAACGGGAACACTGACAGTGGGAGAACCATCGGTAACGGATACATGGTTTTCTAACTCAGAGAAAGCAGATACACTTCTTGCTGATGTTGCTGCTGTTCAAAATCTATCGGAACATCCGATCGGAAAAGCAATCGTCAAATATGTGAACAATCAGAATATTCAATTTCCGGATTCTGCAGAAAATTTTAAATCGATTGCAGGAATGGGAGTTAGTGGCATATCCAATGAGAAGCGCGTAATTGTTGGAAACCGTGATCTTTTAAAAAAGGAAAGCATTTTTCTGGATGAAGAAATTGACAAAAAAGCATCAGGTTTTGAAAATGAAGGTAAAACAGCTGTATTTGTAACATCGGAAAAGAAAGTTGTTGGTGTAATTGCCGTTGCTGATCAATTAAAGACAGACACTACTGAGGCTATTCAAAAGATCCATGAGCTTGGATATAAAACAATTATGCTGACCGGTGACAATAAAAGAGTTGCAAAATCTGTTGCGGAACAAATTGGAATAGATGAAGTATTAGCAGAAGTGAAACCGGATCAGAAAGCAGATACGATTAAACGGTTACAGGAAAAAAATTATGTTGTCGCAATGGTTGGGGACGGAGTGAATGATGCACCGGCACTGACACAGGCAGATGTTGGAATTGCACTCGGAACGGGAACAGATATTGCCATTGAAGCGGGGAATATTATTTTGATCGACGGAAAGCTTAGTGCTGTTTTGAAAGCACTTCGATTGAGTAATGCTACTTTCAAAAAAATACGTCAGAATCTGTTTTGGGCTTTCTTCTACAATGTTGTGATGATACCTGTCGCCATAGCGGGTCTTATGCACCCGGTTTTAGCTGAAGCAGCCATGGCAATGAGCTCTGTTAATGTAATTGGAAACTCCAGAAGACTGCAGAAAAAGAAAATATCCTGAGCTTTACTGTTGATAATTTCAGCTAAAATCAAAAAAATTTATTTAATCTGTAACAAAAACTATTCAGAGTACTCTCTCATTATAGATTTGGACTGCAATCTATTTAATAGATTCAAATTTAACTTTTGTGGATAACTTGATGTTTACCAAAAAAAATCGTAAATACAAGCTGCAATTAAGAGTCTCTAACGTTTAATGATTAATTTGTAAAATGAGAAATTGGAAGGCAATCCTGTTTAAAGTTACTTTACTTGTCATAATTGGAATTGTAGTAATTACAGGCTAAACAAAAATTTATCGCTCTCTGCGTAAGACTACGGGGAAAACGCAGAGTTAAAAAAAACAGTAATTTCGTGAGTTGCAGAGCCCGAATAGCGTGCAATTAATATCAAGCCACATCTGAAAAAGCGAAGTGCGGTAAGAATAATAATCACATCTGATAAAATGTTTTTTTCTAAACCCGAAGGGTTCAACATGAATAGCCCTATTTAAAATATTTTGGGCAGCTATGAATATTAATATCTATGAGGATTAATCCGGATAGAATATCATTTGTAAGTGATTAATTCCATCCAGCTCATATATATCAGAATCTTTTTTGAAGCCCAACTCAGAATAAAATCGCTTCAGGTATTCTTGTGCTTCAATCCGAATCGTTCCTCCAAAATATTCTGTTGCGAGTTCAATTCCCTTCTCAACTAATTTATATCCAAGCTTTTTCCCCCTGAAGTCAGAAACAACCAGGATTCGTCCAAGTGACACATCTTTAAATTTTTCACCTGGAGGTACAATTCTGAGATATCCGGCAGTTTGATTATCAGATATTAAAAATAAATGCAGGCTGACCTGGTCAAGATCATCGATATCGTGATAAAGGCAATTTTGTTCCAGAATAAATATATCCTGTCTCAATTTCAGAGCCTGATATAAGTAATCAGGAGGAAGATCCGGGAATTTAAATACTTTCCAGTCAAACATCGGTTTATTTTATAGCTGAACTTTTTCTAAAATCTTACGTACAGATAAGATGTGTTAACCATTAACTTATAAATATAAAGGCATGATTTTTACAATATTGATAAACAGCCTTGCCGTTTTTTTTGGAGCATATATTCTGAACGGAGTAAAAGTTAAGAATTTTCTGACAGCAATCGGAGTCGCAATTTTACTTTCCATGGTAAATGTTTTTATTAAACCGCTTATCCTGCTTTTGACCCTGCCGCTTACTATAATTACACTTGGTTTATTTGTTTTCGTGATTAATGCGTGGATGCTGATGCTTGTTGACAAACTGGTTGATGGATTTAAAATTCAAAGCTTCGCCTGGGCGGTCATATTCAGTATCGTTCTGATGATCCTGAACGGATTGCTTTTTGCCGTGTTATAGAAGATTGACTGAGGTTTTAAGGAATCATTAACAAAAATAATCAACAGTAAGCGGTTAATTAGTTGCGTATTCTACTCTTTGTAAAGTAAGTAAAAATAGCTAAAGCCAATCCCTTCACTTTTCATATAGAAAGCTATTATCTTTACATCTTCATTTTCTGAAATAATTTTATCGAATGGTTAAAGAAAAAGTCAAAATACAGAATGAGTCCGGTTTACATGCAAGGCCGGCCGCCGCACTGGTAAAACTTGCATCTAAGTTTGAATCTGAATTTTTTATAGAGATGTACGGTTTCCGGGTAAATGGTAAAAGTATATTGGGTGTAATGACACTTGCGGCGGATCATGACACGGAACTTGAGCTTATTTTGGATGGCCCTGATGAAAAAGAAGCTTTGGATGCAATAAAAAAATTGGTTGATAATAAATTTGATTCAGAATAAATCAGAATAAAGAGGTAACAGTTTGACAGCAATTGGAGAAAATGTAAAAATTAAAGGAAAGCCCGCCTCTTCGGGAATTGCTGTCGGAAACGTATATTTTTTTACTGACGAAAAAATCAGGCACAGGCCCGATAAAATCCGTGAGGAACAAGTTGATGATCATATCAGGAAGTATAAAGAAGCATTAAAAATTGCCAGTGAAGAGCTTGCAGATCTTAAACCGGAAGCCGGAGACAGTGATGTAAGGGATATCCTTGATGCACAGATCCAGATATTAAATGACCCCGAATTAAAAAAACTGATTAAGGCGAAGATCAAGGAGCATAAATTCGACGTCAAATATGCCATTTTCAGCTCCTTTAACCAGTATATTGAATTATTTGAAGATGCGTTGAATGACAGAATCAGAGAGCGCACGTCTGATATGATCGCTCTCAGAGATATGCTTATTGAGATTTTGATGCGGAATCGGACAGATGAAATTATACCTGAAAAGAGTATTGTTTTTGCGGATACACTGTCACCGGCAAAAGTTGTGCAGTTCAGTAAAACAGATATCGAGGGAATGGTGATGCACGCGGGTGGATTTACATCCCATGCAGTAATTCTGGCGCAGTCTTTAGGAATCCCCTGTGTCATCGGAGTTGATTCTAAACATATTCATCAAAAAAGCGGCGACCTTGCTGTTTTGGATGGAGATAAAGGGGAAGTGATAATTCGTCCTTCAAAAAATGTTCTAAGAGAATTTAAAAAGAGTAAAATTGAGCACGAAAAAAAAGTAAAAAATGAGCTTCGGCTTGCAGCACTTCCAAATAACACAGTCTGTGGTTATCCTTTTAAGCTGCGTGCAAATGTTGAATTTCTTGAAGAATTGCCGGATGTAAAAAAAATGCATGCGGATGGAGTAGGACTTTTACGAACCGAAGCTCTTTTCCTGGAAAATGAAAATTATGATATTGAACATCAGATCAGTTTTTATAACACTGTTCTGGAATCTACCGGGAACCA
Organism: uncultured Balneolaceae bacterium; assembly: GCA_964517005.1. Lineage (GTDB taxonomy): Bacteria > Bacteroidota > Rhodothermia > Balneolales > Balneolaceae > CAYVBJ01. The sequence continues at coordinate 21,914 of CAZFAJ010000038.1, forward strand.
GGCTGTAACAATCAGGTTACTGGATATTGGCGGTGACAAAAATTTATTATCCCATAATGAGGAATCCAATCCATTTCTTGGATGGCGGGGTATCAGGATGTTGTTATCCGAAAAAGAACTGCTGCAAAACCAGCTAAGGGCAATTTTAACCGTTTCAGGCAGGTTTAAGAAAAGAATAAAGATACTGGTGCCGATGGTTTCATCAATTTCAGAAATTGATCAGCTGAAAAAAGAAATTGAACTTGCCAGAAATGTGTGCAAAGAGAGAGGTGTTGAAACTGATCCTGAATTAGATTTGGGTTTAATGGTTGAAGTGCCGGCAATTGCACTTATGGCAAGGCAAGCAGCGAAAAAAGTAGATTTTTTTAGTATAGGTACAAATGATTTAACACAATATACACTTGCGGTTGACAGGGGAAATGAGCGTATCTCAAATTTGTATCAGCCTTGGCACCCGGCCGTTTGGAAGCTGATTCAGCTTACGAAAGAGGGGGCAGATTTAGCAGGTATTCCGGTTTCAGTGTGCGGTGAGATGGCGTCAAAACCGGTGATGGCAGCCTGTATGCTGGGCCTCGGAATCAATGATTTAAGTATGAACGCAGCCTCACTTCCCAAAGTAAAAGAGCTGCTGCATTCGCACACCAAAAAAGAGATGGAGAACTGGGTTAAATCAATACTGAATTCAGATAGCAGTGAAGAATCATTTGAAATTTTAAGCCAGATTTCTGTTACCGGTTAATTTTTCGAATTTTGTTTTGATATTTTTCATCAAATTTTATCTCAGCTAAACATCAATCCAAATAATTATCACGAAAAACTCAAAAAAAGTAAATATTAGGGAATTTTGAAGAATCTTCTTTTGCTCTTAAGCTGAAATCGATTCCAAAAATTAAAAATTTATTTGTTTAGCACTATAAGTTTAGAAATTTTAAATAATAGATCTGTAAAATACTTAATAATTTCGTTAAATCGTTTTAACTGAATTAAATTGTAAGTATTTTTCAGTACATCAATTTACAATTTAATTACACGATTATGATTTCTAAAGAATTCACACCAAAAAGAACTGTTTGCAAGGTCACTTTTTCAATACCTTCTGACTGGGCTCAAAATGAAGTGGTTTTGGCAGGAGACTTTAACGACTGGAATACCGGTGAGTTAAAGCTGAAAAAAAAGAAAGACAAATGGGAAACCGTGGTTCGGTTGAAACCTGAAAACAGGTATAGGTTTAAATATCTTGTTGACGGAGAAAAATGGCTCAATGATGACTTTGCAGATTCTTACGAAGCCAATGAATTTGGAACGGAAGATTCGGTTGTGGAAGTCGGAAAATAGGCAAACGGCACGCTTGTTTAATAAAAATGAATTTGAAATAATAAAGGGTACCCAGTGGCTGGGTGCCCATTTTATTTATTTGAGGGAGACAGACTCTACAAATATCTATTGTAAGAATATGTCTGATGATCAGTGTAGTGCGGGAACGGTTGTGCTTACAGACAATCAGACCAAAGGACGCGGGCAATATGGGAAAAGGTGGATCTCAGGTAAAAATAAAAATCTTACATTTACAGCAGTTTTTAAACCAAATTCGGGCAATCGCCTGACGCTGCTGACACTGGCATCTGCAATTTCCGTCAAATATGCACTTCAAAACTATACGGATGCAGATATTCAGATAAAGTGGCCAAATGATGTGATTGTAAATGGAAAAAAAATTGCAGGTCTGCTTACCGAATGTATTTTTAATGGATCTGAAGTTGACAGGGTGCTTATTGGAATCGGATTGAATGTTGAACAAAAAGAGTTTGGGGAATCGCTTCAGGATAGTGTTACCTCCTTAAAGCTTTTACCGGGGAGAGATCCGTCACGGGAAAAATTACTCGCAGATATTTTACAGCAGATGGAGTTTATGTATAAAAGATGGCTTAAATACGATTCTCAATTACATTTTGAGATAAACAGGCATATGATGGGCTGCGGAGAGTGGGTAAAACTTGAAGTTAATGACACGGAAATTGAAAATGAATTTAAATTCTGCGGAATAAATGAAAAAGGATATCTTGTAGTTTTAACCAGTGATTTAGACGTAAAAACATTTACACATGAACAAGTCAAAATCTCGCGGAATACTAAATGAATTTAAGAAGCAGCTCTCTTCTGCTTTCCAAAACGCAGAAAACAAACACTTTATAATTGGGGTTAGTGGCGGGTCGGACTCAATGGTTCTGCTCTACCTGTTTAAAAAAGCCGGTATATCTGCAACGGTAGTTCACTGTAATTATCAGCTTCGGGGAGAATCATCTGATAAAGATCAGGAACTGGTTGAGCAGATTTCAGGATTTTGGGGTTTTGATTGTATTTCACTCCGATTTGACCAGCCGGCGTCCACGGGAATCAATTTTCAGAATTGGGCAAGAGAAAAAAGATACCTGGCATTCAGGGATCTTAAAAAGGAAGAACATGCAGACGCTATTGCAATTGCTCATCATCTCGATGATCAGCTGGAAACCATTTTTCAAAAAATATTGAGAGGAACCGGCATGGAGTCATGGAGAGGGATGGATTGCTGGGACGGTGAATTATTCCGGCCGTTATTAAATCTTTCGAAAGATGACCTGCTCGATTATGCTTCAGAGAAAAACATTCCGTACAGGCTGGATGCAACCAATGAAGAATCAACCTATGCAAGAAATTTTCTTCGCAATTCCTGGTTCCCGCTGATGAACGACCTTTTTCCGGGCTGGAAAAAAAATGTTTTAAAAATTCCGGATTGGGCTGATAAATTTGAACTGATAGCCGGTGCTCTTCTTGATCTTTGTGAGCCGGTGCCGGGTAAAATAGAAAGGGAGTTTTTCTTGAATTTGCCGGATGAGATTCAGCCGGTTCTTGTATATAAACTTATCAAAAAGTTGAATCCCGGGGTATATCTTACAGAAGGTGCTCTTGATAATATCTCTAAACTAAAAGACCTGCAGACAGGTAAGTCTCTTCAGCTCACAAGTGATAGTTACATATTCAGAGAAAGGAATCATTTTTTATATCAAAAGAATGAGGAGGTTCCAAAAGAATCTGATTCAAAAATAAAGATTGATACCGGGGATGTAAAAAACCGGGAATATAATTTTGATGGTCATAAGGCCCGGCTTGATACATGGGATAGAAATATTGATAGATCGATACTGCAAATGGATGAAGATTCGCTCAAATGGCCGCTTACCATCAGGAAATGGGAAACTGGTGACAGCATTGAGCCGCTGGGATTAAATGGGAAGCATCAAAAAGTTTCTGACTTGCTAACCAATAAAAAGATTAAATCATCTGAAAAACAAGATGCAAAAATTATTGAAACCTTTGATAACAGGATCAGTGCCGTTATATTTCCGCATCTTGTTAACGGTGAGATTGGAACTATTGCAGAATGGGCAAAATGCAGCGATGTCACTACAGAGGTTTTAACCATAGAAAAAAATTAATTGAATGAACCTGTACAAACCGGAATTTGTCAACATTAATGGTGAATCTTTTCGGATTTATCTGACACACAAGGAAATTCAGCAAAGGAATAAACAAATTGGCGCTCAGATCAGCAAGGATTTTAAAGATAAAAAGCCCATTTTTATCGGAGTTCTGAATGGGGCTTACATATTTTTGGCTGATTTAATGAGATACGTAAGCATAGCTTGTGAAGTTGATTTTTTAAAACTCAGCAGCTACGGAGATGAGAAAGTATCCAGCGGCCAGGTACACGACTTAAAAGATATTGATGCTGATATTTCTGGCAGACATGTTATCCTGGTTGAAGATATTGTAGATACCGGCCTTTCAATGAAATACCTGATTGATAAACTGCAGAAAGGTGAACCGGCATCACTTTCGGTTGTCACGCTGCTGCACAAAGAAGCAGCCACGAAATTTGATGTTCAAGTCGATTATACTGGTTTCAAGATCCCTGACTTATTTGTTCTGGGATATGGACTTGATTACGCTCAGGAGGGCAGAAATCTTGCTCAAATCTATATTCTTGAAGAGAATCAGAGTTAAATTTCTTTCAATCAATCCTTGCATGAAGTAATCAAAGCTTCCTATATTACTGATCTGATAAATATTTCGTTAATCAGACCCGGAGAGGTGGCTGAGTGGCTGAAAGCGCTCCCCTGCTAAGGGAGTATCCGTCTAACGGCGGATCGAGGGTTCGAATCCCTCCCTCTCCGCATTTGAAA
>CAZFAJ010000039.1:0-26117 GCA_964517005.1 uncultured Balneolaceae bacterium
TGACAGATTGCAAACAATAAATATTTTAAGAGCTTCGAACTCCCCTCTCGAGAGGGGACAGAATCACAAAACAGCGCGAAGCGTCCGTTTTGGGGTTCAGGGGTGTGTTCGATGAGGGCGTGAAGCAGGAAACCAGATCTGATTCAGTTCAACGTAATGGGACACACCCCTCGTTAAACTCATCCGGCTTTGCCGGTTCGTTTGAACTTTTCCCCTCTCGAGAGGGGATTTCTGGCGTGTCACCTCCACAATAATGTTACCTGCTTTTGGGCAAAATTAGTTGCTCGGGATGTCAGCGCCGATAACTTTGGAAAAAGGTGAACACAGGTGGCGGTCTTCTCACAAAACCCAATGCTGTCAGATACAGCGGATACTTATATGTTTCAACCGGCATTTCATATGTGACTTAATACTATCCGCCTGCTGCTTCTCTTTTATTTTGTTCAATAATCTTTAAATAGGCATCATAAACTGCTTCAGTTGCTTCGCTTGAAAGTGTGGTTGCCACCTCTTTCACCTCGTCAATACCGTTACCTGGAGCAAAAGCCATTTTTACATGCTCTAGCGCTTTCACATCACCGCCGCTGTCTCCGATATAAGCCATTTCATCCAAAGAGATATCCAGATTTTTACCCAAAAGTTTTAAACCCTGATATTTATTATTTCCCTTTATCAGGATATTAACAGAGACTTCTGTTGTATGAATTTCCAAATCAGAATGATTTATATCAACGTAGGTCTGTATCTCTTCATACATTTTTTGGATAGTTTCCTTTGATGGAGAAATGATACCGGCATCAATCATCTTGGTAAATTCAATCATCGCAGTAGGATACTTCGGCAAGAGTTCAGCCCGCAGCCATTTTTTCATATCCAGGATCGGTTCAAGAAGATCTTTGTTCCCATCCAGAACTGTTTCGATTCGATTACCTTCCCAGTGGTAAACCGCTGCACTTTCAAAAACAAAGGGCAGCCGGACGTCGAGCCACTGGCACACAGCTTCAGCATAAGGGTATGGCCTGCCGGTGCAGACAGTCAGAGGAGGAATCACATCTGATGAACGGCTTTCAAGATTCAGGTCTCTGATTTTATTTATCGCTTCCCAAACGGGAGTTTTGTAGGGATGAGAAATACATCCGTCAAGATCAACGGCAAAAAGTTTAATCATTTATTGCTCTTTCAATTCACTTTGTCTGTATGATTTTATTGATAGATAAAAATACAAAAATTTTTGATCTACATCGTTTCATTTTTGTAAACAGTGAATCTCAATTCCAATAAGTGAATCGGATCAATCCCAAGAATTTAATCACCGTCATCGCTTTTTCTCCCTCCTCCCATGAGCACCACTCTTGGATACATTTCTGCTACAGATTCACTCAGCTTTCCCTCCTGTATGCTCATTACCCTGTCGATATCTTTATAACACTGGTATGTTTCATCGCGTGTAACGCCGATAGTATGTATATCTTTTTCCCTTATAAATTGCTGATATTCCGCTTCATCATGATTTTTCTTCGCCTGCCTCCTTGATGAGATTCTTCCGGCGCCATGAGCACTGCTCCAAAGGCTTTTTTCTTCACCAAGGCCTTCCACAATGTAAGACGCCGTGCCCATTGAACCCGGTATAATACCGACCACCCCTTTTTCAGCAGGTGTTGCTCCCTTTCTGTGAATAACCATGTTTTCTTTCTTCCAGGCAAAATTATGATGATTCTCGTATGAAGCGATTATATCAATTCCCGATTCCTTTGAAAAATGCTTATGAATCAGTTCATGATTTGCACTTGAATACTTTCCCATTAATTGCATTGCCGACCAATATTCTCTTCCTGAATCTTCATCGAGATTTAACCAGGAATAATTTTCTGAGATTCCCTTCGACCGTTTTTGAGTTTCATTTTCAGCAATCTCTTTAAAATGGGTGGCAATTTGATGGCCGGTTCCGCGGGAACCCGAGTGAGTGAGAAGAGCTACAAACCTGTCTCCTTTTTTCAGAGGCAGCCAATCCTTCTCTTTCAAAACCCGTCCTGTCATCAGGTCCGCAAAATGGTTTCCGCTGCCTGAGCTTCCAAGTTGTCTTGCTGCCTTATCTTTCAGTTCCCTGGCAATTTCTATTTTTTTCCACCTTTCATCTTCCATTACTTCGTGATCACGTTTTCCATCTGCAAAATCTGAACCCATTCCAAAACTGGTTACGTCATCCAATACCTTCGCCAGCTTTTTTCTATTTGCTTCAAATTCATCTTCCGAAATATCAAGGATGCTTAGCTTCATACGGCAGGCGATATCAAATCCGACAAAAGCCGGTGACACAGCGTTATCGAGGGCTGCAACACCGCCAACAGGAAGTGCATAGCCTACATGCGCATCCGGCATCAAGGCTCCTGCCACGGCAACGGGTAAACGGCAAGCCTCCTCAAGCTGGTCGTAAGCTTCCTGATCAATATCCCGGCTTATTTCTCCATAAACCGTAATTGACACCGGACTTTCTCTTTTTTCAAGTTTATTTTCTGACCGGCTGAATTCTTTTTTGATAAATTCCATTGCAACATCCTTACTGATACCAGCTTCATTGATCATCTGATTGGCAGTCATTGCTATTTCATCGTAATCATCACGGCTTGAATCAAATCCACTTTGCTTTAATATCTTATCCGTATCTATTTTCTCTTTCAGCATGAATACTTTAGCCCGCTTAATTTAAAACTTTTGATACACATACAAATAACAATTTAGGCGGTTGTTTCATTTACTTTTGATCTTTCACTTGAAGACTAATTTAATTGACATTAAGTTCAAGGAAAACAGAAAATTAACCAAATCACTTATGAGCAGAAAAATAGGAATGGGAATGGTCGGTGGTGGAATTGGCGCCTTTATCGGAGAAGTGCACAGAAAAGCGGCCGCTCTTGACGGGCATATAGAACTGGTTTGCGGTGCTTTTAGCAGCAGTGCTGAGAAATCAAAAGAGACAGGAAAACAGCTTTACCTGCCTGAATCACGGTCTTACGGTTCCTACAAAGAGATGTTTGAAAAGGAAAAGGAACTGCCAGAGGCTCAGAGAATGGATTTTGTATCAATCGTGACACCCAATCACCTTCACTTTGAGCCGGCTAAACTGGCTCTTGAAAATGGCTTCCATGTGGTCTGCGACAAACCGTTAACTGTTAATATGGAACAGGCACGGGAGCTTGAAAAACTTGTGGATGAAACCGGACTTGTCTTTGCGCTGACTCACACCTACACAGGCTATCCAATGGTGAAACAGGCGCGGGACATGATTGCCGCGGGAAAATTCGGGAAGATTCGGAAAGTTGTGGTTGAATATCCGCAGGGATGGCTGTCTACTGCGCTTGAGGAGGAAAACAAGCAGGCCTCCTGGCGAACCGATCCTGAGAAGGCGGGGCCTGCGGGAGCAATGGGCGATATCGGCACACATGCAGAAAACCTGGCCGCTTACATAACGGGGCTAAAAATTACCGAACTCTGTGCGGACCTCAGCCGGATGGTTCCCGGACGTGCCCTGGATGATGACGGAAACATCCTTCTGCGCTTTAATAACGGGGCAAAAGGAGTTCTCTATGCAAGCCAGATCAGTGCGGGTGAAGAGAATGCATTAAGGATTTTTATCTACGGCGAATCCGGCGGGCTGGAGTGGCATCAGATGCACCCCAATACTCTGCTGGTAAAACACCTTGACCGGCCGGTGGAAGTCTACCGGACAGGCGTGGATCACGGCTACCTGTCAGAAGGAGCACTTGCTCACACACGCGTTCCATCGGGCCATCCGGAAGGTTACCTCGAAGCTTTTGCAAATATTTACCGGAACGTAGCTCTCACCATTCAGGCGCGCCATGATGGCAATGAGCCCGATCCGCAACATCTGGATTTTCCGGGTGTGAGCGATGGCGTGGATGGCATTGCATTTATCAATACCGTAATCCGGTCAAACCGGAGTGATAAGAAATGGACTCCGTTTGAGTACTGAAACTCTAAAACAAACATATAAGCACCCACTGGATCTGACAGCGTTGGATTTTGACGCTGACAGAAACCCGGAAAAGCACCGGGAATGCTGTCAGGTCATTATCCGACAAATGAGTATTGACATAACACTAACCCGGAGAACAAAACAATGAAAGGACCTGCCATTTTTTTTGCCCAGTTTATGGGTGATGAAGACCCGTTTAACAATCTGAAATCCATTTGTACATGGGCGGCCGGCATGGGATATAAAGGAATTCAGATTCCGGCCTGGGATGTCCGATGCACAGATCTTAAAAACTTGCCAACAGCAAAACCTAAGCGGACGAAGTAAAAGGAGTTGTAAAGGATGCAGGTTTGGTAATAACCGAACTGGCTTCGCATCTGCAGGGACAGCTGGTTGCAGTGCATCCGGAAAACCGAAAAGGCATTTGATGATTTCGCTGGCAGTGGTGCCAACGAAAAACTAAACTGGCAAATCCTGGATATTGATTAAAGGAGTTCAAAATTGTTGAGACGAAACGGTTAAATCCGTGCTGGATTGCAGAATTATTTGCCCCCTCCCCTTCGCGCTCTTCGCTCCTTCGCGGCCTCCGCGTGAACCCCTAAATAAAGATACAGCCATTGGTTACCCACTTGATTCGAAAAAAGTTTGGGTGGAGTAGTCCAATAGATTTCTTCACCATCTGAAAATAAATTGAATCTGAGAAGCAGGTATCCTGAAATTTTATTGAGATTTACTACAACAGCTCGTTACCTTATATTACAGCCAAGAAAAAAACTTAACAGACCAGATTTAGTAACTATGTCAAATGCCTATTTCAAAGTTCAGGAACCAAAAAATGAATCATACAACTCTTATGCTCCCGGAACTCCCGAACGCAAACTATTAAAGGAGACGCTCAAAGAACTAAAATCTAAAGAAATTGAGATTCCGGCAATCATCAATGGAAAAGAGGTTAAAACAGGACGAACAGCTGATGTGGTGATGCCTCATAATCACAGCCACAAACTTGCAACGGTTCACTATTGCGGGGAAAAGGAAGTGAACCAGGCAATTGAAGCATCTCTTGAAGCCCGAAAAAAATGGGCGGAAACTCCCTGGGAAGAACGTGTTGCTGTTTTTCAAAAAGCCGCAGATCTGGTAACCGGACCCTGGCGCTATACCATGAATGCAACAACCATGCTTGGGCAGTCAAAAACACCACATCAGGCAGAAATTGAAGCGGTAGGGGAACTGGCAGATTTTTTACGTTTCAATGCCTGGTATTTGACTGAAATAATGAAAGATCAGCCCTGGTCTCCCGACAATACATGGAACAGGCTGGAATACAGACCGCTGGAAGGATTTGTATTTGCCGTCAGTCCCTTTAATTTTACGGCTATTGCCGGTAATCTGCCTACTGCCCCGGCGATGTGCGGAAACGTTTCAATATGGAAACCGTCTCCTGAATCTGTTTACTCCAATTACTTTTTTATGAAGCTGCTCCATGAAGCAGGTTTGCCAGACGGAGTTGTGAATTTCTTACCGGGTGAAGGCCCGGATGTAGGCGATCCGGTTTTGAAAAGCCCTCATTTTGCAGGACTCCAGTTTACCGGTTCTGTTCCCACTTTCGAACATCTCTGGAAAAAGATCGGAGAAAATATCAGCAAGTATCATACATTTCCCCGTGTGGTAGGAGAAACGGGCGGAAAAGATTTCATCTTTGCCCATAACTCTGCTGATGTCGACATGATGGTTGTAGCAGCTCTTCGCGGGGCTTTTGAATACCAGGGACAAAAATGTTCAGCTGCATCCCGAATGTATATTCCTGAATCTATATGGTCCGAGTTCAAAGAAAAGTTTCTGGCTGAAGTTAAAAATGTCAGTTATGGTGATGTGGAGGATTTCACAAACTTTATGGGAGCCGTAATCAGCCGTAAAGCATTTGATAAGATTTCCGGATACATCGACTATGTAAAAGAGTCAAATGATGCAGAGATTCTGACGGGCGGTGATTATGATGACAACAAAGGATTTTTTGTTGCGCCTACAGTAGTGCTTGCAAAAAAACCGGATTTCAAAACAATGAAAGAAGAAATCTTCGGGCCTGTTTTGACAATTTATATCTACAAGGATGATGACTTTGAGAAGACACTTGAACTGTGCGATAAAACATCACCCTTTGCACTTACAGGAGCCATATTTGCAAAAGACCGGTATACAATCAAAAAGATGTCTGATTACCTGAGACAGACTGCCGGTAATTTTTACATCAATGATAAACCGACCGCTGCAATTGTAAACCAGCAGCCATTCGGGGGCAGCAGAAAATCAGGAACCAACGACAAGGCCGGAAGCAAAGCCAACATGCTGCGATGGATGTCGATGCGTGCTATCAAAGAGACACGCGTGGCGCCCAAAGAGTGGACTTACCCGTATATGAAAGAAGAATAATGTTTCTTTGATGCTTTGTTTGATAAATTGGTTTTCAATTTAAAAAAGTAATAATCTTATTCCTCCGAATAGCAGCGGAGTGTCTGTATTTTCTGTAATATTTGACACACCGGGTGAACCTGAGAGCGAAATGCCTGTAAGGTTTTCCTTATTACGATATGTACGTTTAGATTGATTATCAAATTCAAAACCAAACGGAGTTACTATGAAAAGAAAGATCGGAGCAGTTGTCAGTTTTGCAGGCTTTGCAGGAATTATTTACTATGGGTATCAATATATTCAGGATTCTGAATCATTTGAGGTTTTGGGGACGGATGTAGCGATTAGTTCCGGCGATTACGTTCCTATCCTTATATCAGTAGTTGTACTCTTACTCGGGTTCTTTCTCATGAAAACAAAATAGATTAGCAGTCGCCTTTTCCGGGCAAAACACAGAATACAATTCTTTCCGGTCTTCAACTCAAAAACTTCACCGGGACAATGACTATTTTCGTTTAGCCTGTTTTACCTGTTTCGCTTGCAATGTCAAGCTCGCCTGTCTGTTTTTCTTTTACGAAAAGCCAGGATATTGCTGATATTGTTAGCATCACTCCACATAAAATAAAGAGCAGATGCTGGCTTGGAAAAGCTTCAACAAGCAGACCAAAAACAAGGCTTACAATTAAATGGGGAATCACAACCGATAAATTAAAAACACCCATAAAAAATCCCATCCGGTTTCTGTCAACGTTTTCTGACATGATTGCAAATGGTAAGCTAACAATAGCTGCCCACCCTATTCCTGCGAAAGCCATTAAAACATACAGCGTCATTGGTGTGTTTACAATCGTACCCATTCCAAAATATGAGATAGCCATGATCGCAATTGCAGCCGTATGCACTTTTACCCGGCCAATTTTTACAGCCAGAGGCTCAAACACAAGTACAGGCAATATAAAACCAACCGTATTCAGTACGGCAAAGGAAACGCCAATCATGCGTTCTGTATTCTCAAAACCAAGCGGAACAAGCTGATCTTCCAGGAAAAATATGATATACACAAACATTGTCTGAACTCCAAGCCAGGAAAAGCCATGGGCAATGTACAGCTTAAAGAGCTGTGACCAATCCGTTTTATCACTGTCAAGAATTTTGGCCAATTCCGGGTTTTCTCGGTTTTTCTTCCCAACTTCACGAAAAGCATCAATAATACTGTAAACATGTAAAACCGCAGCAACTCCATAAAACAGTATCATAAAAACCAGATTACCGTGATTCAGAATTGCAATTACATAAGCAGCCGCCGCTAAAACAAAAAGAAATAAAGCTTTTTCATATTTTTTAGCATAAAAATGACCGGAGCCGGGAATAAGTATGGATATTGTTGACGCCAAAAGCGGATCGAGCCTGCCGATCGGGCTGTCATCTTCTCCGTTAATGTAACGGGGCTCTTCAATAAGCAGTGCAGGAATAACGGAAAACAAGAGTACAAGAACAGCGCTCCCATAAAGCAGCACATAATTACCTAACGTGGCACCGATTACATAAGCCAGAACCCCAAAAAATCCGGAAACTGTCTGCATCCACGTATAACCTTTTGTGCGGGCTCTGCCTTCAGGTGTTACGTCTGCGATAACTGATCTTGTTGGGTTAAAACTTACATTAATTGAGAGATCTAACGTAAGGGAAACCAATATGGCCACAATAAAGATATTGCCGATTCCCAGACCTTCTGATATAACACCTATGTTTGGCAGACTCAAAAGCATCAAAGCCGCCAACGTTCCGCCGAATACAATAAAAGGCCTTCGGCGGCCATTCCAGAGCCACACATTATCACTGATCACTCCAATGATGACCTGTCCGAAAATACCCGCTATGGGGCCTGTAGCCCAAACAATTCCAATCTCATAAATTTCAAGCCCGAATTCTGTTCTCAAAATCCAGCTGAGTGCAGCAATCTGTACAGCCAAAGCGAAACCCATGGCAGTTGCAGGCAGCGCCAGTATTGCATAAAAACTATTGGTGAGTTTCTTTTGGATGTCGAGCATGGCTATATCTTTTTATTATGCAAAATGTTTTCTGACGTCCGGTATTGACTAGCAAAAATAAATAGCTCGTATTTTAATAAATAGCGAACCATTTTCATAGAAAAGATTTGGGAATTTCAGGATTATCCGGGTCATTTTGCATCTTTATCAACCAAAAAAATATTCTGAGCCACATCAAACCCAATAACTTGCTCGCGGTTTTCGATTTTCAGTGTAATCGGCCCCTTGAGAGGTTCACGTTTTTTTATGGAGATCTTTACTCCCGGAATGATGCCGATTTCTTCAAAATACCGGAGCAATTCCGGACTTTGATCCTTCACTCTTCCTATGATGTACTCTTCACCTTTTACAGCCTCACTTAATGGTTTTATTGCCATCTCTTCAGGCATCATACCATCTTTAGAGGGGATCGGGTCACCATGCGGATCATAGATCGGGTCGTTCAGTAACTCTGCAATTTTATCCTCAAACTGTTCCGATATGTGATGCTCCAGTTTTTCTGCTTCATCGTGCACCTGATCCCATGAATAGCCCATAATTTCCTTCAGATAAAGCTCCAGCAACCTGTGGTGGCGAATAATTTCGAGAGCTACCTTTTCTCCGGTACCGGTTAACTGTACCCCGTAATAAGATTCATGCTTAACGAGACCCATCTCAGATAACCGCTTCATCATATTTGTGACGGATGCCGCGGATACATTCATTGCCGCAGCTATATCTTTGGTACTTATACCCTTTTTCTCACTCTGTTCTTCAAGAGTATAAATAGCTTTTAAATAATCTTCAGTCGATTGACTTAATGCCATAGAAATAACTTTAAATTGGCGTTAAATATAGCAGGTTGAAAGAACGCTTTCAAAAGAAGTTATTTTATTGATCAGAAAATTCTTCGAAGGATTGATCCAGATAAGCATCTGACCCGACATACCTGAGCAGTGATTCAAACACATCGGCAGATAATAATCCAGGCTGATGGCCAAGTATTTCACCATCGTAATTCATGAAATAAGTTGTTGGTGTGCTTTGGCTACGGAGGGCAGAGGCAAACTGTGCCTGTGTGATATTCTTGTCCAGAAAAGTTATTTTTTCTTCTGATTCTATGTCTATGTGAACCAGAATAAAATGCTCATCCACGACTTTTGCCACACTTTGATCCGGATAAACATCGCTGTGCATCTTTCTGCAATAGGGACACCAAACAGCAAAAACATCCAAAAGTACTTTTTTGTTCTCCAGTTTTGCAGCTTCCATTGCCTCTTCAAGTTCCATAATTCTAAAAGGAACTTCCGCGGTAATTTGAGCCTCAGCTACAGCTGTAAATCCGCCGATAACAATGAGTACCATTACGAATATCAATTTCAAATCTTTCATGTAGAAAAGATAAAGATTTCTTCTCAATTTAATTATTCCATTTTGATCACAACGAGTGTCATATCATCGTGTTGTTGTGTTCCGTCACTGAACGTTTTGATACTATTAACAATATTATACATAATTTCTTCTGATGAGTGTTTTTCGCAGGATTCGATCGCTTTTTGCAAACGATTGTCACCAAACTGAATCCCCTTTAGATCATTCGCCTCAACAACTCCATCCGTAAAAAGAACAAGTATGTCATCCTTTTCAAGTTGTAATTTAGACTCTTCTATGTTGTTCAGAAATGTATCTTTATCCGCCATTCCAATACCGATTCCAGCCGGCCTTACCTCTTCCACCTTTTTATTTTTTGCATGATAGTGAAACAGCGGATTATGTCCTGCCCTTGAAAAAACAAACTCTCCGGTGCGGCTATTTAATACACCGAATATCAGTGATATAAACGTCCCCCTCGGTGCATTTTGCAAAAACAGGTCATTCACCTTGCTAAGCAGAGACATTGAGGATTCATTCTCTTTGCATAAGGCATGTAACACACCTTTAATAAAAGTCATATAGAAAGCAGCCTGTATACCTTTTCCGCTTACATCGCCAATTGCAACAGCTAACTTGTCGTCATTAATTGATATGAAATCGTAGTAATCACCTCCGGTTTCATAAGCAGGGATACAGATACCGGCCAAATCCAGTTTTTGAATCCGTGGAGTGCGAACGGGTAAAAATGATTCCTGAACTCCCCTGGCTATCTGAAGTTCCTGTTTAATTCTCTCTTCCTGTGCAAGTTCATCAACATAATCGGGAACATATCTTGGCAGCTCTCTGATCGAACGGCCTCGGTACACACCGATATATCCAACTACCAAAAATGAGGCAATAATCAAAAGTGAATAATAGAAAATGGCAATATCCGGAGAATTGGATAAAACCCAGCCATCAGCTGTAACCACGATCATTACAAATAGAAAAAGAGATAAAAAGGTGGTCAGGGCATCCGTTTTTGCAAATAAGATTCCAAAACCTAAACCTGCAGCAAACATAAGTAAAAATTCATATCCAACCGGGCCAAAATCCAGCTGAAGCGGCCCCATTAAACTGAATATGACTCCACCGGTTAACGCCATTACAACGGTTTTTTGAGTTCTGCCACTCAGCCGTCCCATTACAATCATAAAAGCAGTCTGAACAACAGCAAAAGAAGTAAAAAGAATAATTAATATTTCAACAACCGGTGCGAGATAAGTAGTATCCGATCGAAAAGTCTCTTCCAGTGATATGTAGCTGTCCGGAAGAATCAACACTAACAGAGAAAAAAGAAATGCAAATATGAATGCCATACTCACTGACCGTATAAATGCAATTCCGACTGGTATATTGAAAAGGTGGCCGATTCGGATTAAGTCGAAAGATCTTATTTTTTCAATCCAGTGCTGGCGAATTAACGAATCACCGACCGCCGTAATAATAAAATACCCGGTTGATAAAAATGCTGCCAGAAATCCCATTGTTAAAAGCTGAAAAAAGAAGCTGAGCAGTTCCGGGTTCTCAATCGAATGGGTGTTCGTATAAATCCATTCAATTAAACTTATGATCGGTATAAAAAATCCTGCCAAAACAGCCAGCAATATTGCAGATTTTGTATCAACAACCCGGAGTTTAATCCGGATATAAAGCTGGGCCAGAAGCCATATGAAAAAAATCAAAAACAGCACGGCTCTGACGCTTGTAATTATCTGATTGTAGTTAATATCAGATTCCCGGATGGAAGAATACAGTGGCATCATATGCAATAGAGCACCGGCGGGTGCAACATGCAAGACAAGCTCATTTTTATAATCGAGCTGATCATTTATGTGTAAAAATGTTACTTCAGCAGCATCAAAACCGGGATAAATCTGGCGCTCAACAGACTCAACGTTAAATTCCTGCGCCGGCCAGGCACTCTGCTCTACATAGTGTAAAGCAATCTCGGCCGCCTGATCGTTATTTAAAAAATGAGGTTGATTTTGCAATTGTTCGCTTTTAATCTCGTCTCCCCGGTTCAGGTCAGGCTGAAAATTAAATCGCACCCCTTTTAAGAGGTCAGAATCCTCATTTAAATCAGATATGGCCTGATCAGTAATTGATACAGCGCGCCTCAGAGCTTCCGCATTCATCAGCCTGTTTGGAATAAGCTTAACATCATTTTTAAAACTGAGCCACTCTCCCTTTTCATTCAGCTGCATTTCAATTGACACAGCGGCCTCATCACTATCTTCACCTTCGTCGTTTAGAAACCTGTTCCCGGGTTGAAATGATTCAATGGTTGTATTCCAGTAGAATGTATTGAACAGATCATACTTTTCTGAATCCCTGAACTCTTCCAGTGATACTTTGGTCTGAAGGCTGTCGAGCAATCCGGAACGAATTTTATAGGCAGAATAGCTATATAATCCGGTATCTGAATAACCCAGATCGCTGAGCTTATTGATTGAAATACTATTTGCGTTTTCACTGCCCAATGAGGCATCCCCGATTCTGAGCGGATGACTAAAGGAGATAAACCAGAAAAATCCCACAGCAGCAAGTACTCCAAGGATAACAAGAGCCCAATCTTTTTTTGCAGTGTCGGGAATGAATATCAAAATTATTTTTTTTATTTATAGTCAGCTTGTTCGTATTTCGTAATACGATCAAAAAAGTTTCAAATGATCAGACATCTACAGTAATTTCTTCAACTTAAATTGATTGCATAAACAATAAATTTATCAATCAGGGACCATAACCACCCGGGATTTTGAAAACAAATAAAAAAGAGAGTTCGAAAAAAAGATTTATGTTGTTCTATACGTTCATTGTTTATTAACACAATCAAACTAAAAAGTAATAGTTACTCAATGTGCCTGATGGTATTCGCTTTTAAAGATCATCCTGAATATAATTTAATTTTTGCTTCAAACAGAGATGAATTTTATGAACGCCCTTCGTTAACCGCAAGGCTGTGGAGTAATGATATGCAGATCATCGGGGGAAAGGATCTGAAAAAGGGAGGCACATGGCTTGGTGTTCAAAAAACAGGCGGATTTTCAGCTGTTACCAACTATCGGGATCCCGGGAGCTACAAAACGAATGCGGAAAGCCGGGGCACACTTCCAATCAACTGCTTACACCATCCTAAAGGGCCTGAAAACTATTTTGAAGATTTAAAAAAGATGGATGGTATGTATAACGGGTTTAACCTGATTGCAGGAGATCAAAACCAACTGTATCATTTTTCAAATATTGAGAAAAAAATTAATAGCATCACACCCGGTATTCATGGCATCAGCAATGCACTTTTAAACACTCCGTGGCCAAAAGTTGAAAGGGCCAAAAAACTATTCAAAAAAAAATTAAACCAGAATAAAGTTACTGACAATGACTTGTTTGAAATTCTTGAAGACAGGAAAAAATTCAGCGGAAAAGATTTACCTCAAACCGGATTAACGCCCGAAAAAGAACGGGAGGTTTCCTCCATATTTATACAAACCGATACATATGGCACGAGATGCTCCAGCCTTCTGTATATTCAAAAAAATGGTGATATCCGGTTTGTGGAGAGAACTTATAAACCGGGTTCATTAAAGGTAGTTAATGAAGTTGAACATAAAATCATTTTCGGTAAAAAATAAGTTGTAAGTTATTACTCCAATCAAAGCTCGTCCAGCTGTTTTTTTGCTCTTTTTATAACCTCGTTATCGCCATCCATAGAAGCTACAGCCTCATAATATTCTACAGCTTTTTGTCGATTGTTTAATTTTTCGGCCGAATAGCCGGCATAAAAGCCGCCCAGCGTTCGATAGGTTCTTTGCTGCGCATTTGCCAGGTCGCTTCCGAAGTGAAAAGCATTTTCAAATGCGGTAAATGCTTTCTGCAGTCTGTTTCTCTTTAAATGGATTCTGCCCTGCCAATACATCAATTCTTCTTTCATGATGTCCATCAGCGGATAGTTATTGGTTTCCCAATGCAGTATGGCTTTTTCAATCTCTTCTGCAGCCATCTCATATTTACCCATCTGAAAAAGGCTTCGAACAAAAAGCCTTCTGTAAAAACTGTTATTCGGGTATCTCTCAACAAGCTTGCGAAAATCACGCGCCGCCTCATCAAAATTCTCTTCGTAATTTAGTCTGATAAAACCCAAAAAATAGAGAGCTTCAGGGCCTGCAAAGAGGCTCTCCTCTGCCGCTTTTTCAAGAAGACGAAGTCCTTCTTCTTTATCTCCTGAAGGCAGAAACCATGCCATGGTTTTCATAAAAGGATAAGCTTCCGGAAGGTACGCTGAGTAATATTTGATAATACCTTCAGCGATTAGATTGTCAGCAAGTTCAGGCAAAATCTTTGCCATCGCCTGCTGAGATTGATAAGCGATACGCCCATGATTCAAACTACTCATCCACTCTTTGCGATTTGACTGGTGCCTTGCCAGATAACCATTTGCTGCCGCCCGTACAATCAGTCCGTCAGGATGCCGGTCATTATTTTTCAAAAAACGCCCGGCCTGGTAATCCGCTCTTTTCATAGTGTCATAAAATTCATCATCCCTCGACTTGTTGTCAAGATCTTCAAGAACCACCCACCACATCTCCATTCCTTCCCAGAGGAGCCACACCGGATGTTCAGGATATTTTTCCCGCCATGGTTTAAAAATTTCTGCTGCGGCTTCCGGGTTTCTGTTGTAAAGGGAATCCAGTGCCTGCTGGGCCACCGGCCTGAAATCACCATTTGTTACCAATATTATATGCTGCGCTCTAATTAAGTCCGTACCGCTACACAGAAAAAATATCAGGAAAATAAAAAAACGAATCATACCTGCAGATGCTTTAGCTTAAATACTCTAAAAACCAACTCTCCGTAAACTCAAGTGCTTCATTAAACTTTTCAGGAAAGTCTTCTTCTTCAAACGGATGAGAAGAGTTGAAAGTATGGCCTGCTTTCGACAGAAGACGCATTTCCTTATCAGAAGAAGGGCACTGTTTATATAATTTTTCAGTATCACTGAAAGAAACGGCCTCATCCTCTTTACCGGCAATAAAAAGACACGGAATATGTAATTCTCTAACCCGGTTAATAGCCATAATCTTGTCAGCATTTTCAAGTGCATCATCGTACACTACTTTTCCAACCCTCATGATCTGCCCGGTTCTTGCATTCGGGATTTCCGTATAACCTTTCGTTTCCCAATCCGATACCATATGGTCAGTCCAGCGCTCATTATAATCAGCCACAGCAGACCATGCAACCAGGCAGTGAATGTCTGCGTATTCAGCAGCTGCAGCTACTGCTGTATGACCACCCCTTGAGTGACCCAGTATACCTATTTTATCGGTATTGAGAATTGCTTTTTCGGTACTGATATTCTTATTTTTTATCGCTTCAATAACAGTTCCTGCATCAGTGAGATCCTGCGAAAGAGTTTCACGTTCAAACAGATCGAGCTGATCAAATTCGGTCATGGATTCTCCTACTCCGTTAAGCGATAAATTAAAAGCAACCACTGCAAACCCGGCTCTCGACAACTCTTCGCAAAGCGCCGGAAAAGGTCCCCAGTCTTTAAATCCTTTAAAACCATGTACAAAAAGAATAACGGGGAAGCTGTTTCTTGTACCGCCAGCCGGTGTGTACAGATCGTAGTAAATCGGTAGATTTTCCGTTGAGGGAACAGAACCTGATTTTTTCGATACGCTGCTGAAACTCATAGAATCTTATCTATTATTTTTTAAAATCTAAGGTTTGTAATTTTACCATTTTTCTCAAATCGTTAATCTCCTTTTGGCGAAGATAACGCCATCGGCCTACACGCAAATCCTTATCATTCAGACCGGCGTAGCGGATTCTCTTCAATTTGATCACTTCTGCACCAAAAAAGGATATCATTCTTTTAATCAGGTGATTTCTTCCCTCTGAAACTGTTATTTCCACAGAAAACGGATCCGTTTTGCTTCGGTTAACTTTTTCAGCTTTCGCCGGTCCGTCTTCAAGCGGAATACCTTCAATTAAACGATGGAGTTCATCATCCTGCAGAGGCCGGTTTGTTTTCACTTCATACGTTTTTTTAACCTTGTAACTGGGATGCATCAACCTGTGAGCCAGATCGCCGTCATTTGTCAATACAAGTAATCCCATTGTATCCCTGTCGAGCCGGCCTACGGGATAGACACGGCTGCCGGTAGCTTCCTCAATGGAATCCATCACTGTATTCCGGTTTTTTTCATCGCTGGTAGTACTGATTGTATCTTTGGATTTGTTTAATAAAATGTACACAAACGGTTCAAGTGAGAGAGATTGCCTTTCAACTTCCACCTTATCACCGGTTTTCACCTTCGTACCCAGTTCTGTGACCGTTTTTCCGTTAATTCTTACTTTTCCTTCAGATATCAATTCATCAGCGTCCCGCCGTGAACAATATCCCGCGTGTGCAATATACTTGTTAAGCCGGATTTCATCTTTGAGATGGCCTCTTTGATCAACTTCATGCGGTACATAAGGCTGATTTTTCTTAGATGACCTGTGTTTTTGCTTTTTTTTCATTCGGCTCTCTTATGATTATAGATCTGATTCCGTGTTTCCGTTATTGTTATTCTGTTTGCCATTTAATTGATTCGGGGGATCACTCTCTTCTGTTTCTCTGTTTTCAAGGTAGTTGTCAATAATATCATCAGCCTCATCATCATCCAGTTCCATTTGACGTTCCATTAAAAGCCGGCGGTGATCAGCCATATCATCATCACTCAGAATATCTTCAATTTCACGCGGTTTTGGGAGATCGTTAACAGAATTAATACCGAAATGTTTTAAGAAATGATCGGTAGTTTTATAAATAAGCGGTTTTCCCGGTGAATCTGCCCGCCCGGATACTTTTACTAATAATTTCTCGAGCAACTGACGCAAAATATAACCTGAATCAACTCCCCTTATCTGATCTACCTCAGGTTTGGTAACCGGCTGCCGGTATGCTACAATTGCAAGCGTTTCAATAGCCGATTGAGATAATTTCCGATATGCATTTTCATGTTGATAAATGCTTAACCACGGATGATATCTTGACTGAGTCACAAAGGTAAAGCCGCCGCCTGTTTCCTCTATCCTGAATGACAGATCATTCTCTTCGTACCGCAGATTCAGCTGGTTGACTATCCGTATTATCACAGGACGGTCAAGATCAAGTTCTTCTTCGCTTTCTTTGATAATTGAAACGATTTTTTGCCACGGCAGCGGATCGGGGCTTGAAAATATCAGTGCTTCAATAACAGAGCTTAATCTTGTTCCGTCAACAAAACGATAATCCATCATAGATTGTAGATTCTAAATCTTCAGTTTATAATCCGGGCACCCGGAAATAGGTATGTAAAAATACAAAATTTAACTCTTAAAACATGAGATGGATTGCAGATATGAGTCTTTTAGCCGGGTCGGCTTACGGATTACCGGTTTCAGCGCCTGAAGCAGATTAGCGTATTCTCATCTTTCTTAATGATCCGGTAACCCAGCAAATGGAAAATATCCGAAACCAGGAATCGTGCGAAACGCAGATCAATCTCAAGGCTGTTTTTACTAATCAGTTTTACACCGGGCAGAAATCTTAATAATCTGTGAACAAAACTTTTCCTTGTATAAGCTGAAATTTTAAGCCAGAAAGCGGATACCTCATTAATAATAAAAAATCCATCATTGCCGGTTTTTTGATACAGTGGCATAAAAATTCGCCCGCTGACAGGGGCTTTAATTACTTCACCTTTTTCAATAGCCAGCGGCTGATCTTTTTTTATCATGTCAAAATTTTCAAACCCGCTTTTCATCTTGAAATCACCGGGATTATCGACATGATGGTGATATACGATTTCAAAGTAATTACCGGGTACCTTTGGTTCAGTCTTAAGACTTTTCTCAAATTTATCAATTTCCCCTTCCGTTAAATCAAGAAACCCGCAGTAGTATAAAACCAGCCAAATAAAACTTTCGCTTCTTTGAATGGATTCACCCGCCCAATGTTCGCCGGCCTCAAAACCTATAGCTGTATAACCAAGATTGTTGATGTAACTGAGTAAAGTACCCTTAATGTACTCCTCTATTCCTAAAATCTGCGGGGCAGGAAATTTCCTTGCCAATGCACGGTTTGTAAGTGTGTCGTTGAAAAGTATAAATGAGCAGCTGTTGGCAGAAGTAGTATGGATATCGGTAAAAATAAATTCTTCAGTAGTCTCACTGTGCTTTTCAAGAATAAACTTTATTGAATTCTCTATTTCCTCAATCTCCCCGAATTCAGCAGTTCTTTTATAACGCTCTTTGCCGTTCTTCTTACTCTTTGAATAAAAAGATTCCCAGAGCCGATTAAGATCAGTATCTACAAAACGTATTCCGAGATTAAGTGCTTTAATATTTCCTGTAATCGCGTATACAGCTCCTCTTACTTTATTATTTTTTCCTTTTAGTTTGTTCTTGATTTTTTTTACAGCCTCTATACCGGCCGGTTCATTTCCATGAATTCCAACAAAAATAACGATCACGGGACCCGGCAACTCGCCTGAAAATTGCCATAAGATGCGATCGTAATCATACTCGGTATATTTTTGTAAATCAGTTTTTTGCATTTATACTTTTACTCATCTTATTCCAAATCTCTTGCGTATCATGATCTGTTATAATGCCGATTAATTGATTTTTTTCAATTACAGGCAAACAGCTCAGACCCTTATCAATCATAAGCAACATTGCATATTTAATATCTGAATTTGGGCCGATTGTAACCGGGCTCGGTTCCATTACATCCGAAGCAACTGCAAGTGAATTATTACTTGAGTTTTTAAGATAATCATTCAACCGCTTTTTTGTAATGATTCCTTTTAGATTCCCATGATTGTCTTCAACCGGCATGTGGCGTATTTGTCTCCATTCCATAACCTTATTCACCATTTCTGCCAGATCGTGTTCATTGACTGTTACAAGATCAGTTGACATCACGTTGCTTACTATGTCGTATGCAATATTGAGATCTGCAACCTCCTCAAGTTTGGCATTTTCCCATTCATGAACCGGCTTATCGCTAAGCCGGCGATTATACATAATTGCAGTCAGCGCAACCGATGCTTCATCACGATCATATTTGCTACGTAACCTTCTGTAACTATTTATCAGCCATCTGGAGCCGGTCCCGTATCTATCTGCCCGGTTTTCAATCACGGATAGATTTTGTTTTATATCCTTTTCATTTACATTTAATTTTCTCAGACCTTCCTCAGCTCTTGGCAGCAATTTTTCCAGAATCAGCTCTTTTGCCGGCATCATTTTGCCATTCCAGATCATTCCGCTCTGAATTCCCCACATGGCAGCTTTATAAAAATTCTCTTTGGCATCATCAAAACTTGTTTCACACCAGATATTTTTACAATTCTTAGGCAAATTGCTCATCAAGCCGGCCCAGAATGTCAGATTTGCCATTTCATCTTCTATCGTTGGTCCGGCCGGAATGTAACGATTTTCAATTCGTAAATGAGGAATACCCTTCGACACACCATAACAAGGCCGGTTCCATTTGTACACAGTACCGTTATGTAAACTAAGTGCATCTAAAGAGGGGATATTTCCCTCTTTCAGATCTTCAAGTGAATCTTTCTCAATCTCGGTCATAAAAAGGATTGTATGCCGGGCAATATCATTTTTATAGACATCTGTAACACTGTTTATCCAGCGATTTCCAAATGTAACTCTTTGTTGCCGTTCCCGCAGATGGTAACCTTTGCCGCGTGTATCGATACTCTGCTGGAAAAGCGGAATCCGTGTTTCTGCCCAAAGCTGTTTTCCAATTAAAAGAGGTGAATTGGCACAAATTGAGAGTACAGGCCCTGAAATCAGCTGTGCCCAGTTATACATATCAGCAAAATTCTTTGGTTCTGTCTGATAATGGCATTGAAAACTTGTGTTGCAGGCTTCAAACAAAATATTGTTATGGGTTAAAATCAATTCATCCACACCTGTTATATTCAATTCAAAATCACCGCCCCGCAAATCAGACAAAATTTTACTCAGTGCCTCATACCTGGGTTTGGGAGTCAGATAATTCATTTGAACAGCCCGGTAATCAATGGATGGTAAAATCCCGGTTAATATAATTTTTTCATTACTTTCACTCACCACCTTGTCGGCCAACCTCATTAGTTTTTTGAGCTGAGACTCCATCTTTTTAAAACAATCACCTTTCAGCTCAAACGGGTCCAGGTTTATTTCCAGATTATAGCGTGCAAGTTCAGATGTAAAGTGGGGATTATCAATTTTCTGCAGAATATCAGGTGCATTACTTGAAGGTTTAAAATATTTATCGACAATACAAAACTCCTGTTCCGCCCCGATCCTTCGTTTGCCCTTCTCAATCAGGTCTTCCCTGATCATCTGATCAATTGCCTCAACGTCGTGAAGCAGATGCCTCAGATATTTTTTCCTGGACTCCGGATCCTTAGCTATCGAAAATTTTTGATTGCCCATATTTTTATGCTTGGTTTACTACAAAAATTAAAGTTTGATGGTTAATCTCTCACCCTCTCTTGTTATTCCCGTGAATCATTTTTAATAGCCAGGCACAATTCCTGTTCAGCGCCAATTCTTGTACGGTCAATCTCAAACCATCCCTCATCCAGCATCTGCTTCATAACCCGGATATCCTTTAAAAGATGCTTAATAAACTCCTGAACCTGATCCCGGGTTTTTGCAAGCTTTACTCTTTCTTCACCCATAAAAATTCATGTGATGCTGTATAATTGTGTGATGCTGCATATTTGATTGTTCGGTAATAATTGAATTTATTTGCGATAAAGCAAGTCTTTTTTACATTACTTTAAAATTAACATACTTTGGATAGCATGTTTGCTATTTTCCGGGCGCTGATTGTCAATAACTATTCCACGGCATCCACATCCACATTTATTCGTACACTGCTTCCGCCTTTTGGCTTTATCGTCTCATATCTTTTAAAGATGCTGTTTAAAAGACGCTCAATGATTGATGCATTGTAAGTCGTTTTCAGCTTGATATGTGCTTCCCACTGAAACTGGCCGTGCATCCATTCAATCATAGATGGTGACGGGCCAAGAACCAGGTCATCTCCTACCTCGAGTCTCATGGCGTCACAAAATTTATCTGCCACCATTTGAACTTTGCTCCAGGACGGACTTCTGAATTGAAATACAATCATCCGTGAATAAGGTGGAAAGAGAAGCATTTTCCGGTTTGCCAGCTCATATTTTACGAATGCCTTAAAATCGTGAGTTCTGGCACATTGAATAGCGGGATGATCCGGCTTCCAGGTCTGCACATAAACAACACCCGGCTTTTCCGCGCGGCCTGCGCGGCCGGCAACCTGACTCAGCAGCTGATACATTCGCTCGCTTGAACGAAATGAAGGAAATGCAAGCTCGGTATCTGCGTTAATAACACCCACCACCGTAACATTTGGGAAATTCAGCCCTTTGGCTACCAGTTGGGTGCCGATCAAAATATCGGACTCCCCGGCCGCAAATTTCTCATATATTTTTTGATGGCCAAATTTGCCCGATGTGGTATCCCGGTCCATCCGCAGCAGCCTTGCTTCGGGAAATAATTCCTGCATCTCTTCTTCCACTTGCTGAGTACCGCTCCCTTTCGCTTTCAGATTTGGTGACCCGCAAAGTTCACAGTGCGTATCAGCTCTCCGCGAATATCCGCTGTAGTGGCAAAGCAGTATATTCTTCTTTTTGTGATAAGTAAGGCTTACAGAGCATTCCGGGCTTTGAGGAATGTGTCCGCAATCTTCGCACTGCAGGTATGATGCAAACCCTCGCCGGTTATAGAGAAGTATAATTTGTTCCTCCCGTTTAAGAGCTCTCTCTATCTCATCATACAATTCAACAGTGAGAGGCCCTCTCATTGCAGATTTATACTCCAGTAAATTTAAAATACGAACCTCGGGCATTGTTCCGGAAGGCCTTTGCGGAAGCTGAAGCATGTCGTGTTTTCCCAGCCGGGCGGCTTCAACCGAAACCATTCCCGGAGTTGCAGACCCCAGAACGGCAACCGCATTTGACATGCTGGCCCGCATAACAGCAACATCCCTCGCGTGATATCTTGGTGCAGGGTCGAACTGCTTATAAGAAGAGTCGTGCTCTTCGTCAACCACAATCAACCCAAGACCGTGAATGGGTGCAAAAACCGCAGAACGCGGACCAATAGCAATTCGTTTTTCTCCTGATTTCAGGCTTTGCCACGCTTCGTATCTTTCACGTCCGCTGAGCCTGCTGTGCAGCACAGCAATGAGATCGCCGAAAATCTGGTAAAAACGGCGGACAGTCTGCGGCGTGAGTGCAATTTCAGGAACCAAAACGAGTCCGCCCCTGCCCTGCTCCAAAGCACGCTTCAATGCGTGAATATAAACTTCGGTTTTTCCTGAACCGGTAACACCAAACAACAGAAAGCTTTTATACGATTTTTCATCCAGTTTCGATCTTATTTTTTCGAAAGCTGCTTGTTGCTGACCGGATAATTTTTTGATGCGTTCGGGCTCATATTTGCCATTATTTGTATGTGCCGATTCCACAGGAAGATCCACCGACTCAATCCACCCCTCCTCCTCAATCCGTTTCAGTGTATAATCTGTAAAGAGTTCATTCTGTAAAAGATCCTGATGCGCAACGGGCAGGTCCATTTTACTGATTTCCTGATAAGCCTGAATCCACTTCAGGTCAAAATCTTTATCGGGCAGTTCTTTCAGAATGTTTTCCGGATTAAGAGAATCGGCATGTTTCCAGTGTTTTACTGTACGGTAATCAATCTTCTGTTTGGGTTCCTCCCAGATTTCAATGACTCCTTTTTTTATCAGTTTCTTCAAAAGGCCGGATTTTCGCCCCTCTTTCCATCGTTTCTGTGCCTCTTTAAGAGTCAGGTTTTCTGATTCGATATCCTCGAGCAGCTCAAGCTCTTCACGATCTGGAGCTCCTTTAAAACCCTTTTTAACCTTGAGTTTTTTTTCAGAGATAAAATTCAGTCCGACCGGCAGAGCCGCCTGAATCGCCTCGCCCCAGCTGCAGTAATAAAACCGATGAATCCATTCCGTAAGTTTTAGTAATTTTGAGTCCATTACCGGCTCTTCATCCAGGATTCGCTCAACCGGTTTGGTTTCAAAAACCGGTTTTTCATCATGTATACGAACTACCATTCCAATGGCAAACTCATTTCTCAGCGGCACCCATACCCGCATACCGGGCTCTATGCCCATTTTCTTTGAAACATGGTAAGTAAATTGCGTGCGGACAGCTGTGGGAAAAGCGATATCAGCGAATAAGAGATTTTTGCTCATGGAGGAAAGCTATCAAATTCAGAGAAAAAAAATAAATTCAACCTTTTTTAATTTTCAGACAAGCTGTCCATAAAAAAACGTCATTTTCTCGATACTATTTTACTACATCTTGACAAAGATTTTAGAACAGATTCGGTTGAATTGAAACGAATTGTCAGAGTATCTGGTTTTATTCTTTAGTATTCTTAATAGCTTTGTTTTTAGAGTCAATTAAAACATATGAAGACATTTATCTTATGGAAAAATTGACCTTGGGTTGGTATTCGATTTCATTTCATTAACTTTTTTTTAGTATTATAATTGATATGTCAAGATCTTTTTTACAGTGACTTACTAACTAAAACTTCTAACTAAAAACCATGATTTATGCTTAAAGATACCAGTTACAGTATGCTTATTGCATTACTGCTATTTACATTTGGAATGACATCTAATGCAGGTGCTCAGACAGCACCCGTTCAAATCATCCACAATTCAGCCGATCCGGCAGCAGAGCTTGTTGATGTATATGTAAACGGGGATTTGACTCTTGAAGATTTTGAATTCAGAACAGCCACGCCATTTACTGACTTACCGGCTGGCGAAGCGCTCACAATTACAGTAACCGTCGCTAACGATGACATAGCAAACGGTGTTGAATTCAGTGGCGTAACTTTTGATGAAAATGAAACCTATTATGTAGTGGCAACCGGTGTTCTTGACCCAAGTGGTTTTGCTGTCAACCCGGACGGTGTAGCAACAGATTTTACCCTGGATGTTATACCTGGTGCACTGCAGGCCAGTACTGATCCTTCACAAATTGAAGTATTTATCTACCATGGGTCTACTGATGCGCCTGCTGTTGATGTAGTTGCTCGGGATGTTGCAACACTTGCAAGTAACCTTGCTTATACAGATATCTCACCAGTTATCACGGTTCCTGAAGGGCTCTTTTTCCTCGAGGTAAATCCGGCAGGCACAACTACAACAGTTGAAACATTTGTATGGAATGCTACAGGTTTAGCCGGAGAAGCGGGGATTGCCCTCGCAAGCGGCTTTCTTGATCCAGCCTCTAATAATGACGGTGAAGCTCTTGGAGTACTCACCGTTCTGCCATCAGGTGATGCACAGCTTCTTGAAACTGAAGCAGAAGTAGACTTAAGTATTGCTGACTCAAGAGTAAAAGATACAGGGCTGATTCTTGTTGAAGGCATTGTAACTCGTGCTCTTGGAGACTTTACATATATTCAGGATGAAACTGCTGGAATCACGATCCGTCAGACTTCAGGTGCTTTTAATGATGCTGTTGCTGATGGCACAATTGCACCGGGGACGCGCATTGAAATTGCAGGTTCTACTTCTGAATTTGCAAACCTTCTGCAAGTAAACGGATCTGATCTGGCAACCTGGGAAGTTTTGGAACAAGGTGTTGATTTACCAGATCCCGCACAGCTTACGTTAGCAGATCTTGCTGCAAGCGGGGAAACTTATGAGGCACAACTTGTAAGCGTAAGTGATATATTACTTGATCCCAACGGAGATACTAATTTCAATGCGGAAACAACGTACTCCATTACAGATGATACTGATCAATCTAACGCGGTATCTTTTCGTGTACCCAATGCAGATGATACGGAATTAGATGGAACACCTATTGCCGAAAATATTGATTTTACTGGAGTAATTGGTCAGTTCAACTTTGATGACCCAACATCCGGCTACCAACTGATGGGAATATTAGAGACCGATGTTACAGATCTGGACGCTATTGTTGGTCCTGCTGCCAATCTGCAAATCATTCACAATTCACCTGATCCTGCAGTAAGCTCTGTGGATATCTATGTAAACGGAGAACTATTCCTTGAGGGTGTAGATTTCCGTTCAGCAACTCCCTTCACGGAAGTACAGGCTGAAGTGGATCTGGATATCCAGATTGCACCTGCTGGAGCAGATCTCCAGGATGCTGTAGGCCCGATAACGGTGAACCTTACCGAAAACACCAATTATGTTGCTGTTGCATCAGGCGTTTTGGATGAAGCGCAGTTTACAGGAGCTGCCGGATTTAGCCTTGAGGTATTTTCGCCCGGAAAAGTTACCGCGGAGGATCCTGCCACAGTTGAAGTAAATATACACCACGGCTCACCGGACGCCCCTGCTGTAGATATTTTCCTGGAACAAACCGGTGATACTCCTGCGGTAGAAAATCTTGCTTATCCAGATTTCACAGGGTATGTACCACTTAGCCCTGAAAACGAAGTGATTGGAATTGCAGGTACCGGCGGAGAAGTATTGGTAGAATTTGCCGCACCGCTTGCAGATCTTGATCTTGAAGGTTTAGCGCTAACCGTACTCGCTTCCGGTTTCTTTGATGAAGCCAACGCAACCGAGGAAAATGAATTTGCTCTTCTCGCAGTTCTTCCTGATGGTACCGCATTGGTGCTCGTAATACCCGGTACTGAGAACCAGGTGGAAACCATTGCAGAATTAAGAAGCCGCGATGCAGACGGCACGACCGAATACGAACTGACCGGTGAAGCGATACTCACTTTCAATTCAAATTTCAGGGGCCGCAAAGTGCTTACCGATGGGACGGGAGGTATTGTTATCGATGATGACGATAGCGTTATTACCACGGAATATAACCGCAATGATGGAATTACCGGGCTGAAAGGTACACTCAGTACATTCAACAATCTGCTTCAGTTTGTACCCACCGAAGATCCCGGACCGGCTACTTCAACAGATAACGTTGTATATCCGGTGAAACGTACGTTCGATGAATTAACGAGTGAATCAACGATTGCTCCTTTCCAGGGACAGCTTGTCTTTCTGGAAAATGTAACGGTTCTCGAAGCCGGAGAAACCTGGACAAATGGTACAAATTATACCCTTACCGATACTTTGGACAATACATTTACACTCAGGGTTGATCGCATAGAAGAATCCATTCTGGAACCGGACGAAGAGACGTACG
>CAZFAJ010000040.1:0-25947 GCA_964517005.1 uncultured Balneolaceae bacterium
ATAACATATAAATATACGTATCGGCTAAATTGTATAACTTCTTCCGATTATAGTTGAAATCGGTTAGGCACACAAATAAAATTTGAAACATTTCCGATAAAAAAATGAAAGGTTAGATAAAGGGATTCAAATAAAATCTCCGGATAAAAATTTTATCGGGAAGGAGCATGAATACTCTCCAATTCATACATGTATACTGGGGCTATCTTTTTTAAAAAAATACACATGTTCCAAAGTTTATCTGTACCTATTTATTTAACAGCTTCAGGAATAACCAAACCAGACCGCCGCTGTAAGAGCCAAAGCACAAATAACCAGGAGTTTCAGAATTACGGGATAGATAAAACGGAACCAGCGGTCGTATGATATTCCGGACAAGCCCAGAATTCCCATCAACACCGCATTTGTGGGCACAATCATGTTCATCAATCCGTCACCGAACTGATAAGCCAGAACCGAGATCTGCCGCGACACACCCACAAGATCCCCGATCGGAGCCATCAACGGCATAGTCACAAAGGCCTGTCCGCTGCCGGAGGGAATGAAAAAGTTTAGGATACTTTGTATAAGAAGCATCCCCACTGCGGCAATTTCGGAACCGGCATAGGATAATGGCGTGGCCAGTGCATGTACAACTGTGTGAAGTACCTGACCATCTTCAAGTATCAAACCGATGCCGCGGGCAAAGCCGATCAGAAGTGCGGTGGTTGTCAGTTCGGCCGCCCCGTTTGCAAATACGGACGCGGTTTTGTTGATCCCGATACCCGAGATGATGCCGGCTGCAATCGTCAGCGCAACAAAGATAGCTCCCAGTTCAACCAGGTACCAGCCGTATTGGTAGATCCCGGCAACCATACATACCAGGACAAGCAGCGTTGCTGCCAGCACACCCGCATGCCTGCGTGTTAAATCCGGTGTTTCGTGCAGGTCGGCAGCCGATGAGGTTTCCACTCCGTAGACCAGGCTTTTTTTCGGATCAATTCTGACCTTGTTTGCATACGACCAGACATGATGGAACCCGA
Organism: uncultured Balneolaceae bacterium; assembly: GCA_964517005.1. GTDB lineage: Bacteria > Bacteroidota > Rhodothermia > Balneolales > Balneolaceae > CAYVBJ01. Next base: position 1,023 of record CAZFAJ010000040.1, read on the forward strand.
CAGCCAGCAGCGGCACGGCTAAAATCAGCCGGTATTCAATCCCCGACGTGGGCTGTAAGCCTGCAATATCCTGGGCAATGAGAAGCGTAAAGGGATTTGTGATAGCGATGGCATAACCAATACCGTACCCGATCACCATGGTGCCGATTGCTGTCACTGCGTCCATTTTCAGGGCCACACACACAGAGATCAGGATGATTGCAAATGGGATATACTCTTCCGCCATACCGAGTGTTGCCGATGCGGCGGTGAAGGCAAACATGGCTGCAAAGAGAAGTGCGTACGGCTGGTGACCAAACCTGCGCACCATCTTTCCCAAAAGCGCATCAATCGCACCGGTCTCCCTTACCACTGCCAGAGCTCCGCCGATAATCAATATAAAGAAGATAATGCCCTGCGTATCGGCCATGGCCCTGGGTATTACCGTAAACAGAGCCAGCGGCGAAAGCATCTCCTTGCTGTCGGTTTTACTGTAGGATCCCGGAACCACCACTTCGATCCCGCTGTCGTTCATTTCCGTTTCAAATTGGCCGGATGGTATGATCCAGGTGAGAATGAGTGCTGCTGCGATCAGTAAAAAAAGAAGAACAAGAGTGTGAGGTATTTTCAGTTTCAAAATGCTGCCTGCTTTTGTTTAGGTTAGGATTCTTTATCCAGGTAACTGATTGTTCTCTGCGGAAACGGAATAACGATGCCTTCAGCATCAAATCGTTTTTTGATGGACTCATTCAGATCACACCCCATCACAAACGCCGACGGAGGATCTGCCGCCCAGACCCAGGCTCTCAAATTTACTGACGATTCAGCAAACATTACCAAACGCACGGTCACCTTCGGAACACAATTTTCTATATCTTCCTGGCTCCGGTTGTCAATGCAATTCGGATGGGCTTCAGCCTCGTCTTTCATAATTTTTTTTGCAAGATCCAGATCAGAACCATAACTGATACCGAATTCCATAAATTTGCAAATCTTGTCATCTTCAAAATTCGAATTAACCAGCACCTCGTTACTGATTATCGAATTTGGTATGATGATTCGCTGATTTTCAAAATTGCGGATAACCGTGTGCCTTAAATTGATATCTTCGACAATACCCCGCAGATCATTTCTCACTAAAATTCTGTCATTAATCCTGTAGGGTTTAAACATCACGATAAACAGGCCACTGATCACATTTCCGAGTGCCTGCTGGGACGCAAAACCAACTGCAATAGCCAGGATACCCGCACCAGCCAGAGCTGATTGTGCAATATGCTGAAGAAGCGGGATATTCCAGAATGCAAAACTGAACCCGGACAGATAGATAACCGCAACCAAGGCATGCTGCAAAAATTTATAATTTGTGGGGTCATTGTCGAGTTCCCTCGAGGATCTCTTTATATATCCTGAAAAAGCCCTCTTTACAATCGTGGCAAGAAGAATAGTACCGGCAATAATTGCCACCACCGTTACTGCCTGCTCAATATTTGAAAAATACTCTATAATTTTTTCCATTGCTTCTGTTACAATTGTCTGAAATAATACTTTTGCGAGATAATACTAAAGCTTTAACTTAAATCCGAAACAGAATAGCATCTGACCTGCAAACCTGCTAATTATCACTCTCACTACTATCAGGGTCCTGTTCAATATCATCCTCCTGCGAATCTTCTAAATCATTTTCCAAAACCCTGATTTCCGTATTAAACTCAACATTGATTTCAGACGTGAATCCTTCCCTGACCGGTACCTTTCTCTGAACAAAATATGGTTCGGGAGCACGATATGGGTCAGGGATGCCGCTATCCCACATTCCGTTCTCATTCAGATCTCTGAACACGACAACTGTATACTCTAACGCCGGCAGGCCGTCAATTTCAATCTCACGCTCAAAACTCCTCGAAACAGTCACATTTTCATCTTTATCACGAATCCGTACTTCATATTTCCCGGTGGTATCTGCATCTTCAACGGCAATTGCAATCTCTCCGAGCTGATTGCGCTGCCACACCTTTGGCCGGATATTTTGATGACGCATATCGAACGGATCCCATACCCTGAACTCATAGGAAATACCTGCTTGCCAAACGTCCTCCGGATAAATGTAGAGCCGGTGTTTATCGACGTTCAGCGAATCCCAGCCGCGTACAGGCCTGTCACCTTCTATCACGATCAATGAATCCGTTACCAGGGGGTCATCTATGAACTTGTTGTAGGTAATCACGACCGGTTCATCCGGAAATACACCGTCAACCGATTTGCTGCCCAGTAACTTTAAACTGACTGTATCTTCAACTGCTGATCCCGGAAACGGCTCAATCTCTGAAAATGCTTCATTGCCGGCTTCATCCCTGATGTTCACCATCTCAACTAAAAAATTCTGATCCGGCGACAGGCCGCGTTCCGATTGAGCCATCAAAACCAGCGGATCTTCAGGGGGAACAAATATGGGGTAGGCAGTTGTATAGGGATTCATCAGAGAATCGAATAGTTCAATTCTGGAGTCATCTTCCCAAAACACCTCTTCATCAAACCTGAGCCTGAGCCGGTCTTCGGTCAGTAAACCCACACCCTCCAGCACCGGGGGCACAGTATCCAATTCTGCCAGATACATTGTCCCAATGTCGATTTCATCTCCCCTTTTGAGTTCGAACTTCTCTGTATAGAAAGGCTGCGCAGCTTCCCGTTCAGGTTCCCAGATTCTGTTGTTGTTCCGGTCGGCAACCCAAAGCGGCCTGTAGGTTCCCTCACCCAGAAATGAAAATTCAACCAATCCTGCCGTATCCGTCTCAGCTATATAATTTGCGGGTTCATAAATATCCCTCGGGTCACGGATTAAAAAAACTTTAAGTCCGGATTGGGCCGATCCGTCACTGGCAGATCTTACTCTTGCCGTCACTTTCCCGCGGTCAATGACCGGGCCGGTAGAAAGTGCAAGCTGAAATGGTTTTTCAAGCTTATTGCTTCTTGTATCCGTTAGTTCCGTTCCGATTCTGATAATGATGGTGGTGTTATCCGGAAGCCCGGACTCAAACTCTATGGTAGCCTTTTTTCGGCCGTGATTGATATCAACCTGTAGATTCAGATCAGGTTCAATACTGAGAGCTCTTTGCAGGGTAGAACGATTAATAAATTTATCGAACTCAATTTCAATTTCATCATCAGAAAAATTGACTGTACCATTATCGGGTGTGGTTTCAATAATTTTTGGCCCTGTTCTGTCAGGTTCTCCGCCTGTAGGAGAAACAGGTGTGGCACATGAACCAAATAAAATCATGAGTGATAAAAAAAACCCGGCCCTGACCAAGTGTAGCATATAAAAACGAATTGAAAATTAGATTTGAATATAAACTTAACTCCGGTGATTCACCAAGAAATTTAAAAATACTCAAGTTGATAATTTTTACAATTCAAGCTTTATCTTGGTAAAGTAATTAGCTCCCGAAACGTGAAGACATATATATATGTTTAAGAATAAAGTTATAGGTTCTGTAAATATCTGTGAAAAGAAAATATAAATTAATAACAGGAGATACTTTTTATGAAAGCTTTGCTCATTGTAGATGTTCAAAATGATTTTTGTCCGGGAGGAGCACTCGAAGTGCCTGAGGGCGACCGTGTTGTTCCTGTGATCAATTCACTGTTACCCCATTTTGATGCAGTTATTCAAACGCAGGACTGGCATCCGGCCGGCCATCACTCATTTGCATCTGCACATAATGGTAAGGAACCGTTTGATTCCATTGAAATGGAATATGGCAACCAGGTTTTATGGCCTGATCATTGTGTTCAGGGATCGGAAGGAGCTGCATTCCATCCGGACCTGGAGACTTCAAAAACACAGGTTATTATCCGAAAAGGGTTCCGGAAAGAGATTGATTCATATTCCGCTTTTTATGAAAATGACAACAAAACAAAGACCGGGCTTACAGGCTACCTGAAAACCAGGGGTATTGATACACTCTTTGTTACTGGGCTTGCGACTGATTTTTGTGTGAAGTGGTCAGTTTTAGATGGTATCAAGGATGGGTTTAACCTCCTTGTTGTCGAAGACGCAGTACTTGGTATTGATGTGGATGGTTCTGTGGATACAGCCTGGAAAGAGATGAAGGAGGCCGGAGCAAAGACTGTAAATAGTGATCAAATTCTGTGAATACACACTTTGACGCAGCAATACTTGGAGCAGGCATTGCCGGGCTGTCCGCAGCACGCAGTCTTTCCGGAAATGGATTAAAAGTACTGTTACTGGATAAATCTGATCCCGGCTCCGGTGCATCAGGCGCCCCACTTGCCCTTTTGAATCCAGCTACCGGGCGCCGGGCAAAAAAAGCATGGGAGGCCGAAGCGTGTATATCTAAAATGACAGATCTTCTCACCAGGTTACAAAATAAAATCAGTGAACCTCTGTTTGCCCAAAACAGTGTTATAAGACCAGCGATTGTAAAAGATCTTATAAAAGATTTCAGGGAATCCCCAAAAAAATACGACTGGCCGGACTCCTGGATTGAGTGGCTGGATAAAGACGACATCAAATCCATTGTTCCGGGTGTTGCCTGCCATGAAGGCGGATTGAGAATTTCACAGGCAGCAACCGTTCACTTGCCAAATTATATTAAAGCTTCCGTTTCGGACCTGCAAGAAAATGGTACCCGTTTTATCTGGAATACTGATGCCGTCATTACAAAATCTGACAGCGTTTGGAAAATTAAAGCGGATAAGTATAATATTTCTGCATCATACCTGATACATGCTGCAGGAGAATGTATTACAAATTTTATTGAATGGGATTTTTTGAATTTGGATCGTGTAAAAGGACAAACACTGACCGTTCACTTTCACGATGAAATTCCATTTCAGTGTTCGTTATCGGCAATGGGTTATATCGCACATCTTCCCGATAATCCGAAGGTACTTGTGATTGGCAGTACTTACGAACACGATTTTAATCATCACGATCCGGATCCTGAGGGAAAAGAATACCTGTTGAGAAAGATGAGGAAAATTCTTCCGGAACTTAGCAGCGATATAGCAAGATATGAGCAGTGGAGCGGCGTTCGAATGAGCGCGTCAAATTATCTGCCGGTGATAGGTGAACACCCCCAGATAAAAAACCTGTTTGTGTTTACAGGGTTGGGTTCCAAAGGGTTAATGTACGGACAGCACTGTGCAGATCTTCTTGCCGGCAATATAGCAGATAATATTCCGGTTCCGGCTGAATTGTCACCGGAGCGTTTTATAAAAACCTGACAATTACTACTTCTTCGAAACAGTCAGTCGACAAAATAATATTACAATCCTGCCGATATCCCGACATGAACTTTTCCGTTGCTCAACTGATCTTCCGTTGAAATGGCATAGGATACTTTCAGAAAGCCGAGAGCTGTCTGAAAAGCAACACCAAAGCCAAATGATTGAATGCTGTCTGTCAGTTCAAACTGATCCGTATCCTCGTTAATTAACTGCGGCCGTTTAAACCGGCCGTAGGATCCAAAACCGAATATGTATGAATCCGGACTCAGAAGCTGCCTGAATTCAAGATCACTCCAAAGCACACCGGAGGCGCGAAACTGATCTTCCCTGAAGCCACGGATGGATTCCGTGCCTCCAAACCTGTGCAAATCAGTGATAATAAAAGACGGGCTGTCGATAAAATATCCCTCAAATCCCGGCGTCAGAACCTGTCTGGAGCCAATCTTAAAATAGACCCTGCCTTCTGTTGTAAGTATGGTTTGAGAAAAATTATCGTCTTTGGTTTCATCAAGCCGGTCATCAGTTATAAATCTCCGCCCGCTTTCGAGCAGTGCCCGGAATTGATATCCGGTCGTTGGTACCAGCAGGCGGTCCACATTGCGCAACCGAAAACCAAAACCGAGAAATGTTGCACGAGAGTCAAGATTTACTGCCTCCCGGCGTACCTGGTTACTTACAGATGACGTTTCTGCCCTGATGCTTCCAAGAAGCTCAAATCCCGGGAGGATCATAAAACCTGTCTCAAAGCGAAAGTTGCGTTCCAGGTAAGCTGAATCCTGTTGAGTAAAATGCAGCGAAGCGCTTGCCCTGAGTGGTAATCCGGCAATGAACTGTTGTTCACCTTCAATAAACAGTTTGGTAACCAGTGGCCTTAATTGCTCAAATTTGATCTGAAGATTAGTCCCGTCTGTAATCATATTGCGAAGCCTGAGATCAGCATTACCGACAATCTGAGCAGTTCCGTCTTCATCCGGAACAAACCCTATGATCCCGTCAAAGAAATTGAGTTGTTGCTCTTCCACCCTGAACCGTAAAAAAGCTTTTTCATCCTGAAATACCAGGTCTGCTTCCTCTGCGGATACCAGTAAATCCGAATTCAACAGATTCTGGCGGGCCCGTTCCATCAGCCGGGGTGTAATCGCTGATCCATTTGAAACCCTTGCAACTTTCTCGAGAAACAGAGGATCGTTTCGTTCGGCACCGGTGAAAAGAATTCCGGACAGGCTATACCGCTCACCTGCTGTTATTTCAATGTCAAGATTCACACTGCAGGATGACTCTCTTATCTTAACCTTTGTGACCTCAATACCGGCCAGCAGATATCCCCTCTCTTCAAATTGCTTCAGCTTTTGGCTGATATACTCCTCAACATTTTCTTTCGTAAAAAACTGGCCTTCTATCTCCGTTTCATACAATGGATCTGAAAAATTCAGTGTATCAGGATGAACAATCTCCTGAACAGATTCTACCAAGTAGCGGCAGCCACTATTTACATGCCACTTCTCACTTGTTGTACCCGTAACAACTGAATCAATCCGGGCATCAAGCCATGCATTTTCAGAAAACCATGAAATAATTTCAGCGGTGGCATCCGCTCTGCTCTTCTCCTGCACGGATAGCTCAAGAAAGCGGGGAATTTCTATCTCGTGTTCCGGTGATTTCGAAAAAAGAATTTCAGCTTTCAGCTGTGCTTTGCTGCACACAGGAAGGGCTGCAAAAAAACCGGACAGAGTAATAAGAAACAGCCGGCTCATCCACTTCATATTGATTTTATCTTACAATTTCTTTTACAAAATTTGGCAATGCGAATGATGCATAATGAATTTCAGAGTTATAATAACGCAGGTTGTCGGCGAATGTTGAATTTTTTATTCTCTCTTCAACAGAACTGTCAGCCGCTTCATATTTTTTTGATGCAAAAGCCATCGACCACATTCCTGCCGGATAGAGCGGGATAAAACAGAGATACATTGACGAGACCGGAAACAGCTCTTTTAAGTTCCCAAAAACTGCCTGAATGCCCGGATGATAGGATGTAACCCAGGGGCTTTCCGTTTGCGATGCCAGTATTCCCTGATCACTGAGTGCCTCAAAACAGGATTGGTAAAACTCTTTCTTAAACAGGCCTTCGGCAGGTCCCACAGGATCGGAACCGTCAATAATAATAACATCGTACGGTTCGCTTACATCTTTCACAAATGCGATGCCATCTTCAAAAAGAAGGTTAAGTTTCGGGTTATCGAAATCACCCACACCCTGAAAATGTAACCGGGATGCTTCTACTACATTCCTGTCAATTTCAACTAAATCCACATGCTGAACCGGCGGATGTTTCATAACCTCTCTTGCTGTTCCTCCATCGCCGCCGCCAATAATTAAAACCCGGTTCGGATTTGGATGACTGAACAGTGCTGTATGGGCAATCATTTCGTGATACACAAATTCATCTTTTTCCGATAGCATCACCATACCGTCAATGGTCATCAGGTTACCCCAGGTATCCGTCTCATATACTTCGGTCAGCTGATATTTCGACTGTTTTGAATAGAGAAGTTTGTTGAGCCCGATGGTCAGGCCTGTGCGTTTATGATAAAACTCATTGTACTGTAGAGACATGAAATACTTTACTTAGAAATTATTGAATGAATCCTGAATCTATTGGAAAGCGGATCAACCGGCTAAAAGATACACGATAATCTTCTTTTACAAATTGTTTTCATTTATTCTTCGGTCCAGTAATCTGAATGGTTTTTCGAAGAATAATCTGTGCGCATTGATTTTACTTGTACCAGAGTACAGCCGCAGCAAATGTAGCCCCGGTGCGAACAACTTTATGTTCGATGCCGATGGATCTGATCTCCTTAAGTTTGCGGTTTCTGTATTCGAATGCATCAATTACCATTTGCTGCACAATATTCTCAACTGTATCCAGTGATGCATGATCTTCAAATTCCATAATTACCCCGGCCTCTGCGGGATCTTCGGGAATTCCTACTGCAACAGCTGATGAAATGTGCCGTCCCGGAGTTACACCGTCTATCGTTGCATAAGCAAGCGGAATTAGCCCTCCTTTTGGAAGCTGAATATCCCGTATTGCAGCCTGTTCGGCACCCGGTGGAAGAATACTGCTCATTCTCATCAAGTTCGTATCTCCGACTCCGGCTTCGAGTAAAGCATTATCGAATGCATTCAGGCGGGTATTACCTTCAGCCGCTCCCTTCACAAGACAAAATATATTTGGGGTTTTTACCATCATGGTGTTTGACATGAAAATTATTTTATCAGCTTAAATAGTGTCCCCTGCAGGCTCATCAATTGGGATAGTTGCTGCCGGATGCAGCTGATGCCGGTTTAAAAAGTAGTTTTTGGCCCTGAGGCACTTTAAACAAGCCTCGTTTCATCTCGATACTGGATACATTTTGAGAATTAAATTCGTCTTTCAGCTGCTCCTGTATAATCCAGGGATCAATAGTATCGCCGCACGTAAAGATGTCGACTGCTGCGTAATTGTATTCAGGCCAGGTATGAATTGCTACATGGGATTCAGCAATTACTAATACGCCGCTTACACCGTAGGGACTGAATTTATGAAAATTATGTGAGATGATTGTTGCTCTTGATGCTTTTGTAGCTTTGAGGAGTGCCGATTCAATAAAAGATACATCATTTATTCTTGAGTCTTCACAATCGTAATATTCAACCAGAATTTGTTTGCCAAGTGCTTCCATTATAAAAAATTCTTTCTCAGTATTTAGTGATGGTTTAATTATGTTTCAGATAAATATTGATTTACAAATTTATTTTTAATTCGCAACATATTTGTGTTCTTTAAGGTTTTTAAGAAATGGAAAATTCATTGCAGATACAAAAGAATTAAATTACACAGAATTTTTTAATTAATGACAAACTCCGAAAAAAAATTTTCAAAAAATTCTGCACTTCAAATTTACCGGGCTTTATTGAAGCCACGACTAATTGAAGAGAAAATGCTTTCGCTGCTCCGGCAAAACAAGATTAGCAAATGGTTCTCCGGTATCGGACAAGAGGCTATCTCTGTCGGTTTAACGCTTACTGCCCATGAGGAGGATTATATTTTACCGATGCATCGCAATCTCGGTGTGTTTACAACCCGGCAGGTACCTCTTTATCCACTGTTTTGCCAGCTTTTTGGCAAAGCAGACGGATTTACCGGAGGGAGAGATCGCTCGTTTCATTTTGGGCTTCCTGATAAGAAAATCATTGGTATGATATCACACCTCGCGGCAACAATGCCTGTGGCTGATGGTTTGGCTCTTGCACAGAAATTAAATCAAAATAGAAATGTCGCTTTCAGTTTTTGCGGTGATGGTGCCACAAGTGAAGGCGATTTTCACGAAGCCCTGAACCTGGCCGGCGTCTGGAAACTGCCGGTTGTTTTTGTGATTGAAAACAATGGATACGGTCTCTCCACACCTGTATCTGAACAATATGCCTGTGACGATCTTGCAGACCGCGCTGCCGGCTATGGCATGGAATCAATGATCATAGATGGCAATGATATTATCGATGTAATGAATGCTGTAAAAAAAGCACGAAAGCTTGCATTGAATGGTAAACCTGTGCTGATAGAGGCCAAAACATTTCGCATGCGCGGCCATGAAGAGTCTTCGGGAACATTTTACGTGCCTGATCTTCTTTTTGAGAACTGGTCCGATAAAGATCCTATCGCCCGGTTTGAGAAGTGGCTTCTCGATCAGGCTTATATTGATAATACCGAAGAATTTGAAGAGATTAAAAAAGAGGTGAAAAGTGAATTTGAGCCACCGATGAAAAAAGCACTCCATTCACGGGAACCTGAATTCATTGAAGAGAAAGAGCTGCGTGACGCATGGTTTATCAAATCTGAAGCTGTATCAACACAAGGAGTTACAGATGATTCATCTGAAAAATGCGAAAGGCGGTTTATTGATGGCATACAGAAAGCCATGCAACAGGCTTTTGAAGAAGATGCCTCTTTGATTTTAATGGGACAAGATATTGCTGAATATGGCGGGGTTTTTAAAGTATCCGATGGTTTTGTGGAGAAATTCGGAAAAGAGAGAATCAGAAATACCCCCATTATCGAATCGGGCGCAGTAGGCGCGTCTGTAGGCCTTTCACTGGGTGGATACAAACCGGTTCTGGAAATGCAGTTTGCGGATTTTATCTCCTGCGCATACAACCAGATTGCAAATAATCTTTCGAAATCCGTATACAGGTGGATGCCCTCATTAAACCTGACAATCAGGGCCCCGCATGGTGCGGGTATTGGCTCCGGACCCTTCCACTCTCAATCTCCCGAAGGCTGGTTTATGCAGCATCCGGGATTGCGTATTCTCGTTCCTTCAACTGTAGAGGATGCTCAAAACATGCTTTACACTTCACTGTTTGATGAAAATCCGGTACTCTTTTTTGAGCACAAAAAACTATACAGAAGCATTCGGGATACGGTTCCTGAGAAATGCAGAATTGTAGATCTGGAAAGTGCAAAAATTCAAAAAGAAGGCAGTGATGCTGTTATCATAACCTACGGTATGGGAGTTCACTGGGCACTGGAAGCTGCAGAATCATTTTCCGGCGGGAAGAACTATTCGATAGAGATACTTGATCTGAGATCCCTTGCCCCGATTGACTGGCTCTCAATTTCAAAAAGTTTGAAAAAAACCGGGAAAGTACTGCTGTTGCAGGAACCCTCTGAAATTCTTGGGCCTATGAGTGAAATTTCAGCGGGTATTTCAGAGAACTATTTTGAATATCTTGATGCTCCCGTTTTCCGCTGTTCGTCTTTAAATATGCCGATCCCCTTTAATAAAAAACTGGAGCATAAATATCTGGCAAATTCAAGACTTACCGCTCTTCTTGATGAGCTTTTGATGTACTGAAAGGCTAATTGGTTACTCTGTGCAGGTCTCGTTTTTCATTTTGAATTAAATTTTTATCCGGAATTTGCTCAAGATCTAAACACATAAATGCAAGAATTGTAATCCAGGATGCAAGAATTGCCAAAATAATCATCAAAATATTTATATCCATGCTTATTACCTGTTAAGAAATTTATGTATCTGTTTTTGAAAAATGCTGTCCCTAACCTTTCTTATAAATGCGTAGTTCTATAAGGAAATAACCCAATATCTTTACGAATCGCTTCGTCACATCTTTAATTGAATATTGCCTTCAATATGACCTGATAAGTGTAACAATGAATTGTAATGAAAAGAATATCTAAGCATTATCAAGATGTTAAGAAATTAAATTATGCCCTATATATTTAAAGAATCGTTTATAATCAGATCCAATGAAACCGATACAAAAGGTTCTTTAAGGCCTGATGCTCTGACAGGTCTTCTCCAGGAGACAGCCGGAAATCATGCAAAAAAAATTGTGAAATCGGGCTATTGTATGGAGCTAATTATCAAATTTAAATCCGAAGCTAAATATGGGGACGGGATCTTATCTTTCATGGCAAATCAGGGTGAGAGTATTTGTATCCATAAACTTTTCTCTGAAGAGGATTTGACATGTAACGCAGAGGTTTGCACAATTTGGGCAACAGCCATAAAGTCATAACATTTAAAATTTACAACGGTCACAGCGGCTCGTCGTTTTTTCCCTCCTCGTGATGAGAATCATCACCGTCGGTTTTTTTTGCCATCTCTTTTATTTTTTTTGCAAGAGGCCCTTCTTTTCGATTCGTGGAATCCGGTATTTTGCCAATCAGAAAACCAAATGGTTTTAAGCTGTCCACCTCATCGAACACAATCTTTGCCATTGCACCAAGCGGAATAAAAAGAATCATGCCGGCCAGTCCCCAGATCTGGGCACCCGCAAATAATAAAATGATTGCAGCAAATGCATTCATACTTACCTGGTTCCCCACAATCATAGGTGTAAGTAAATTACCCTCTGCCATCTGAACAACGTAAAAACTCACTAAGATCAACGCCGGATAAAGCAGTGAATCCATAGTAAGAAGTGAAAAAAGAATTGGAAACACAGATCCGAAGATCGGTCCGATAAATGGGATGATATTCAAAAGTGCTGCGAAAACTCCGAAAAACAGGGCATGGTTTACACCAATAACCATGAGGATCACCGAATAGAGCACGGCAAGAATGAGAATCACAATCGTTACTCCGGAAATATAATACTGAACAACACTTTTGATGCTGCCAAAAATTTCGCTCACTGTTTGCCTTTCAGCTTTTTCATCACTGGCAAATAGTTTCAGTGCAAATTCATTCAGAAAATCCCTGAACAGCAGAATCAGAAACACATAAATTGGCACAAGAAATGCTGCAGTAAGTACCGAAGCAGCCCCGGCAATACCCGTTGTTAAAGCGGAGATATTGGCGCGGACAAAGTCAAACATTGACTGTTTTAGAGATTCAACATCAAAGGCTGTATCGATCCCTAACCAGTTCTCAAGAAAAACATTGAAACTGACGAGTAATTCCTGCAGCCGGTTCTCAATAAGATCTATATCTTCGGCAAAAGAAGTTAACTGATTATAGAAAAGAAAAATCAAGCCGCCTAAAATCAAAAAACTGCTCAGAATGGTAACTATAACTGAAAATATTCTCGGAATCCTCAATTTTTCAAGCTTATTGCATATCGGAGATAGTAAAATTGATAGCAGAAACGCAAAAAGTAAAGGCACTAATAGCGACTTTGCCATAATCATGGCAAAAATCGTAAGAATCAGGCCTGTTAGTATTACAGTATACTTTACATACCAGGCCTGGCCGGATTTATTATTCATAGATAGTGATGTTAGTTACCTGTTTTTATTCCACCGGCTCAAGATGTATGGCCGTGCCACCGCCTGCAGCTAAATAGAGATCAATGGTTGATTTACTGCTAACACTGATCTCATCTATTTCGTAAGAATAAGGGTTTGATTCCCAGTGTGCATCCTCACCGTCTTTGTATATGATTGCACGATATGTTGTACCTTCTTCCAGAAAGTCCAACTCAAGAGAAATTTCCCTTTCATTTTCATCTGTAACAGCTCCGACAAACCATCGGTCTTCTCCCTTCGCTTTTCGTGCAACTACTGCATAATCACCAATTTCAGCCTCCGGAACAATGGTTTTATCCCAATCTACCGCCACATCCCTGAAGAACTGAAATGCAGGGTGAAAATCCCCATTTGTTTTATAGTTTTCAGGCAGATCGGCAGCCATTTGATGCGGGCTGTAAATCACTACATAAAGAGCAAGCTGATTGGCAAGTGTTGAATGAACCCGCTCATCTTCGCGATATTCATCAAAATGTAAATCAAAGATCCCCGGTGTATAATCAGTAGGTCCGGCGAGGCCTCGTGTAAAAGGTAAAATAGTTGTGTGTTCAGGCGGGTTTCCTTCACTCCATGCGTTGTACTCCATACCTCTGACTCCCTCACGAGTCATCATATTGGGATAAGTTCTGCGTATTCCGGTAGCCTTGATCGGTTCATGAGCATTTATAGCAATTTGATAACGTGCAGCTGTTTCCACAACTTTGCGATAGTGCTGAACCATATATTGCCCATGATGAGCTTCACCCGAGGGGACAATGGCACCTGCGTAACCTGTTTTAACGGCACGGATTCCCAGCCGGTTGTATAGATCAAATGCAGGTTCAAGCCTTTCTTCATATGGAGCCGCCTGCCCGGAAGTTTCGTGATGCCCGATAATCTCAACACCATTTTGCCTGGCATATTCAACGACTCTTTCAAGATCAAAATCGGGATAGGATGTTGTAAAATCGAAAAAACCCAGGCTGTCGGTACCCCAATATTCCCAGCCCGTATTCCAGCCTTCTATCAGTAAACCCTTAATTCCGGCCTCAGCATTAAAATCAATATACTGCATAGCGTTTTCGGTATTTGCGCCATGAGCTCCTTCACGTCCCAGGTCTGCTGAATAAGAACCTTCAGCAAGCTCTTCCAAACCCCATGATGTTTTCCCCAAATGCATCTCCCACCAGATACCGGTATATTTCATGGGTTCAATCCAGGATGTATCTTCCAGTTTATTTGGTTCGTTCAGGTTTACAATCAAATCTGATGTGAGCAGATCTCCTGCACTTTCTGTAACATGAATTGTTCTCCAGGGAGATACAAATGAATTAGCTGTTTTCACTTTGATGCCATCTTCCCAGGGAACAAGCTCCGATTTCAACATCTGGCCATCCTGCACGGCAAGTGTCATTCCCGGGTAATCAGTCAGGTTAGCTTCATGAAAACTCAGATAAAGACCATTATCTGTTTTCATGGTTACCGGAGTGTTGATGGCCCTGAAATTTTGAATCCGGCGGTCTGCCCTCTCATTTTCAGCTGCATATTTTGAGGCGTCAATCTCACTTATTTTCGTAGTCTCATACAAATACTCATAGCTGTCGTAATCGGCAGGAATCCACCATGCGGTATGATCACCGGCCAAATTGAATTCGGTGATTTCATCCGTTACAAAGAGGCTGTCAGCTTCGGCCTGTTCTTGAAATTCGTACCTGAACCCGATTCCGTCATTAAATGCTCTGAATCTCAGATGCAATTCCCTGCCCGGTTCCTCCTTTTCTCTCAGCTCGATATGCATTTCGTTGTAATGGCTCAGTATTTCACTCTTATCCCCCCAAACAGGTTTCCAGCTTTCTTGCACCGAAGAGCGGGTTATTCCGGAAATTTCAAATCCGCCCGTCAATGGCGGTTGATTCATAAATAAATAGCCAAGCCTTGATCTTTCAATAATGAGTTCATCTTTATATGAAATGTCATACCTGGCTTCTCCCGAATCTGACACATAAAAGTTAAGTACAAGGTTGTTATCCGGCGACTGTACTCTTGTATTCTGCTCCTTATTACAGGCAACGAGTAATATTAGCAGAATCAGACTAAAGAAATGTTTTGAAATACCCGTTACAGCTATATATGAGTTCATAATATGTAGTTTTGGATGTAAATAATCAATCTTAGAAAACCAAGCAGCACGTTAAAGTTTACTAAAGCTGACAATCAAATTCTAATCCAAAAACTGATATTAAACACTGAAGTATTTTCTGAAGCGAAATATTACATAAAACGGGGTGTTATCTCCTAAGTTTCCGCCTGTTTTGGAAAAGCTATTTATTCTTTACCCGCGGGTAGTCATCGTCTTTTCGAAATTGACCCGGATTTTCATCCATTCTTTTAAACTCTATCATGGTGTAGACCAATCCTACAATTAAGAGTAGTGTAACAAAAATTCCGGCAGTTAAAAGAAATGAATCATCCATTTTTAACTCCTTCTGTTTAAAATCTTAAAGTAGGCACCAAATCCAAGGATTGATGGTACCCAAATGCCAACAAATAGTCCGCTTTCGCGATCAATTGTAAACCAGAGAATGATGGAAAGTATCATTGAAATTAATGCGGCACTAAGTATAAAGTAATCAGATGTTCGTAACATATTTAGTTAATTTTTAGATTTTCTTGTATAAAGAATAATAATCGAATATCGTTCCTTAGTCCGGATGTTCTTTTCTTATTCGGGAGTGATAAAAATGAATTATTTTTAGCCGGCCTTAAAAAATCTTAAATATTATAGAAAATTACAGATTCAGCTGATTCCAGTTACCAGTCAGGCGCAAAGCTTGGATTTACTAACCTGTGCGATTTGTCGAGCTGATCAATAGCTTCAAAATCTTCATCTGAGAGGGCAAAGTTGAAAATGTCAATATTCTCCTCAAGGTGTTTTTTACTGGATGCTTTTGGTATTGAAACTACGTTCTCCTGTTCTATTAACCATCGAAGTGAAATTTGGGCAGGAGTCTTACTATACTTTTTCGCCACATCATTTAACAATGGATCATCCAGTACTTTACCCTGGGCAAGCGGACTGTAAGCTGTAATCAAAAAATCATTTTCATAGGAATAATCAAGCAAATCTAACTGATCCAGGAAGGGATGAAATTCAACCTGGTTTGTAAATATTGGAATTCTGTACTCTTCGATAATCTGCCTGACCAACGACAGCGGAAAATTACTTACACCAATATTCATTGCTTTACCCTGGTCTCTGAGTGACAACATGGCTTCCAGTGTTTTTTCCAATGGAACTTGCGGGTTTGGCCAGTGAATGAGAAGCAGATCCACGTATGGAGTCTGTAATTCTTTTAAGCTGCTTTCTACGGAATGTAAAACTTCATCGTGTTCCAGATTTGTGTGCCAGATTTTTGTAGATAGAAATATATCATCTCTGCTAACAGAAGATATCCTCATCGCCTCTCCTATCTCTCTTTCATTTTTATACATTTGAGCTGTATCTATATGCCTGTACCCGATTTCCAAAGCCTCAAGAACAGTTTTTTTACACTCTTTGCTTAGCAGTTTATAAGTGCCAAGGCCGATTTCAGGGACAGAAACATCTTGAATTATTTTATGCTGCATGAATCAATAAGTATAATATGAGTTAGATTAGTATTTGTTTTATGTGATTGTCTAAATTGAACAAATTCAGAAGTTCGGAAGTATAGTATAAACTTATTTCAGAAGTATATAAATGTTTAAACTTTATGTGAAATAATCTATTTAACAAGTGTTATTTTTCTTGTAAGTACCCTGTTACCGGCGGCCATTTGTACGATATAGATACCACTTGGCATTTCGCTTGCATCCCATACAACTGAATGTTCCCCTGCCTGTAAAACATTTTCCACCAGTACGGCTACCCTTTGGCCAACAACATTAAAAATCTCAATCTTTACAGATTGTTGTTCAGGCAGGTAAAATTCAATATTGGTAGTTGGGTTAAACGGATTGGGGTAATTCTGATTTAAAGCAACAGCATCAGGTTTTTCAGACTCTGTTTCATCTGCTGCATCAAATGCTGCTGATTCAGGATTAATCTTAATTTTAATTCTTGATTCCAGATCAACATCAGGAACAGGATACAATCCGGGTCCGGACGGTAAAATTTCCTTCCGGATAAGAGATTCGGCTACCTGGAATTGAAATAGCTCTTCTTCACGCATATCAATCTCTATTCCTGTTTTTAAATCAGTAAGCGTTATCTCCCACTGGTCAGGCAGCCATTCATCAAATGACCAGTTAAGTGTTGCCATACCTGATTCTTTAATGATCATTGGTGTCAGAAAAAAAGTTATCTCTCCGGACCCATTGAGAACTTGCGCAGCCTGTGCTGCAGGCCCTCCCCTGCCCGAATTGTCATCGATATAGATCAGTGCTGCACGATATGGATCTTCTTCATTATTTCGAAATGGCAAGAATTTGGACATTTGATACTGACGTATATCAGTTTTTTCATCCTGAATCAGTTTCAATGCAGTTGCGTAATCATCATAACGCACTTTATCACCTGATTGAAGAGTAAATTCAAAATGAATTGTCGGGGTGTTCGGGGTTTGATACTGAACCGGTTTCTCTCTGATTTCAATATTATTTCCGCTTAATTCCGGTAAGATAAACCCTCTCCACTGCTGGATTTCATCTTCTAATTGGTTCACAAGCCGGAACGACTTATCCTCAGAATTCCATATTTGCACTACAGAAACCGCCGGTATTCCCTGTGGATTGACAATATGCTTCAGGGTAATTGGAGCTGGAAAAGGATTACCCGCAACACGTATCTTTTCCTCAGTCCCTGTTCCAATTTTAATGGAATGCACTGAAGGGATTTCAGTTGCCATAAGTTTGTACAGATTGCTGTTTTCAGGTTCAACCTGAATGAGTGCTGCATTACCCGGACTGAGATCAGTTAGTGAAGTTTGAATCCAAGAAGATGCTCTGTCACTATCAAAATCTTTTATGAGAACTGAACCCGGAAAATTTCTATTCAGATCAGGAGCTGCAATTCCTGGAATTCCAATAAAATGCCAGCCGGGAGTTTCAAAAATCTTTGAAAACATCCTGATTGTAGATCCCTCTCTTCCGGGCGAGCCCTTTAACTCACTATTAATGGAAGATTCTGATGCTAAAAAAGCCTCCATACTTGCGTATCCATCGTAAGCATCCCCGGTGTTTTTTAATTCCCATGATCTGTTCGAATATGCAGCATCGTAAGTAGCCTTTGATAAATCGACAGAATCAGAAACCAGTTTTATGGAACCTCCGTTTTTATTGATAGAAAGTGAACTGTAACTATAGCTGCTGTTTAAAAAAAAGGATTCATTTTTACTTGTCGAAAACACCAAAAACTCATGTGCCTTAATATGGACATCTTCCTGAATCACTTCGTATTTGCCATTAATCCATATCTCTACTCCCTTTAAAGAGATAAGTTGATCCGTGGAATTATAAACCTCAAAGTATTCAACAACTCCTTCAGTTGTTTCTGCAGCCGGTAATATTTCAGTAATAATTAATGAACCCGGATATAGTTTATCCTGTTTCTCAATAACCTCGGGTTTTACTTCAATACTTTGCAACGCAAAAAAACTACTCTTTTTATCTGTTCTCCAAAGCCATCTTATATCAATTTTATCCCCTTTTTTAATATATATCTGATCCAGTGAGTACTGCGTGCTAACCGATATAAATTCGTCTTCAGTAGTTATAGCCGGAGAGTTGAAATATCCTTCATGGGCGTCATTCCAGCCGGCATCATTCACGCGATACTGCAGTTTTAGTTCCGGCGGCCGGTCAGAATGTATGATCCAGTCAAATGCAAGATTTAACTCTCCTATTGGGAGATCTGCATCATTTTGAAATGAAAACGTGGCAAATGTTCCGTCTTGCTCAGTGGATGTTTCAAAGCCAAGTGAAATCAGATCATTGAACTGTTCAAGGGTATAGAAAGGGGATTGTAAACCGGATTCAACAGAACGTCTGCTTTTAAATGGATATACTTCTCCAATGTTGATTGATCCCTTAAAGATCTCAGAGTTCGACGGATTAACCTGTTTGATATAATCACTTTCTGTTTCTCCTGAAATAGAAAAGATAATATCAGTCGTTTGATTACCCTTTAATTTGATCTGTCCATATACGGTTAATGAAACCGATGCCATAAAAAGCGCCAGACATATCCCAATAAAAAACTTTTTTACTCGTAGCTTTATTCTCATAAGCGATTTTTAATCGCAGATTACTTATACTCGTAAGTAATAAAATTTTTCAGTAAAAAACATCCAATGAATGAAATCCTAATATTTTTCTTTGATGTATCCTAATCCGCTGATTTTATCAATCCGGGTTCTGCTTTTTTCCAATAGTGGTTTAACATTTTTATTATCCAGATTAATAACCGTTTGATAAGCTTCAACCGCATGGCCAGGTTTATTCATCTCTTCTAAAATTTCAGCCCTGGTAAACTGAAAAATGGAGTTTGCTGGATATTCTTTTATGAGTGAATCAAGATATGATAGTGACAAATCATAATTTGACTCCTTCCGATAGAGATAGGCAAGAATCATCCTGGCATCAACACTTACATAGGATTCAGAATTTGATGCTTTTTTTAGTTCTTCCAATCCAAGTTCTCTGTCTCCCTTAAGACCAAATAAATTTGTCATCCATTTCAATTCACGGGGTACATTTCCAATCATATAGTGAAACATCCCTCTTCCAATATAGGCGTCAGGACGAACCTCATCTAATGAGAGCAGTTTTCTCGTATAACCAAAACCATGCATAGCACTTTTAATCGCTTCCCTGTACTCTTTTTCTCCGGCGGCAACAAGGCTTCTGTATCCATATAGCCCGCTTAAAAGCATAACTGTGGTTGTATCTGAAGGCGAATCCTTGAGCATTTTTTCACTTCTTTCTATAGCAACTTCAGATAGCTCAAAAAAACTATCGGAATATTCTTCGTTTTGCTCAACAAAAAAATATTTCCAGAAAGGAATCATTGATTCAAAAAAATAAGCTCTCGGATCATCCGGTTCTTCATCTCTTAATTCCTGAAAATGTTTCCGGGCCTCATCCCAATCCGTTTGATAGAAAGATTCAATCCCTTTGAGTAGTTTTTGATTATAATCCGCAGTTTCAGACGGGTACTCAATCGAATCCGTAGCACTGAACAGGGTGATTAAAAGACTAATAATAAGTGTCATTAAATTAAATTTTTAAATACCAGTACCCAGATAAAAGCATTTTTATAATTGAATCGTTTCCGATATACGATATAAATACATGCAGCTATTACGTTTAGAATAGGTTAGCAAATAATCACCGGTGTTAAAGTTGATAAAACTCTTACACACCTGATTGCATAATGTTTCAAATTCGATTCTTTATTATTTTTTTCTACCGGTTAAACAAGTTATTTTTTAAAATAAGTCTAAATAATATTTTTTATGAATAAAGATGCAAATTACGATTCAGAAGCGGTATATTCGATCAGCTTTTTTGGTTGACTTTCGGTTGGTGTGAAGGTAATTTTATTCTCTGTAAAATAAATCATTTTATATGCTCGGAAATTACGTACCCATTTTTGTTTTGATAGGCGTTACCCTGATTGTAGCTCTTCTTTTGATGACGCTATCGCGAATACTTGGTCCCTACAGACCAAACAGGGTAAAACTGAATCCGTATGAAAGTGGAATGGATCCTGTGGGAGAAGCCCGTTCAAGATACTCAATTGCATTTTACCTGGTAGCTATGGAGTTCATTGTTTTCGATCTGGAAGTTGTCTTTATCTACCCATGGGCAGTTCGGTTTCTTGAACATGATACAGGAACGTTTTTTGCGATGATCGTATTTATTGTAGTATTATTCATAGGTCTCTTTTACACTTTGCGAAAAGGTACTCTCGACTGGGATTTCAAAGAGCTAAAATCTTCAAACGAAATTTGACATATGGGAATTGAAAGTGCAATGGGTGAGGGTTACCTCACTACAAAACTCGATACACTTACGAACTGGGCAAGAGCAAATGCCGCCTGGCCAATGCCAATGGGTCTCGCCTGCTGTGCTATTGAAATGATGGCATTTGCGGGGCCCCGGTATGACGTTTCCCGGTTTGGTTCTGAAGTTTTTCGCTTCTCACCCCGGCAGAGCGATGTAATGATTGTTGCCGGCTGGTGCTCTTACAAAATGTCGCATGCAATACGAAGAATTTGGGATCAGATGCCTGATCCAAAATGGTGTATTGCAATGGGAGCATGTGCATCAACCGGAGGTATGCACCGTTGTTATGGAGTTGTTCAGGGGGTAGATAATTTTCTTCCGGTGGATGCTTATATTTCCGGATGTCCCCCACGGCCTGATGCAGTTATTCACGCTCTTATGAAAATTCAGGATAAAATTAAAACAGAGCACTCCGTTTTACTGGATACGTAATATGAACTTAAAAAACCAACTTTCAGATGCGTTAAAAAAACCGGTTGACGCACTAACTGAAAATTTTCCCGACAAGATAGTCGATATTTATCAGTCATCAGGTGACACTTTTGTTCGCTTAGAAGCCGGTTCAATAATTGAAATTTCTAAATACCTGCGTGATGAGCACCATTTTGTTTACCTTTGTGACATTTTTGGAATTGATCGATACACAAACGAGGAGCGCTTTGAGGTTGTCTACAATTTAATTTCACTGCGTGACCGAAGCCGTCTTTTCCTGAAAATCAGATGTGAGGAAGAAGAGCCGGAAGTTGATTCCGTTTACGGAGTATGGCCATCTGCGAACTGGTTTGAAAGAGAAACCTATGATATGTTTGGTATCCGGTTCAGGAATCATCCCGATCACCGCAGAATATTTATGCCGGAAGATTTTAAATACTTTCCCCTTCGAAAGGAATTTCCATTGCTCGGTATTCCCGGATCCATTGAATTGCCAAGTACAACTCCAGATTCTGATTAATATCACCGACTCATGAAATTAGAAGACATACGTTCGAAAGTTAAACCCACTTTTTTTAAAGAGCATCAAAACAGTCTTTATAAAAGCCTGGAAGATAAACACACAACCATCGAAGAGATGGATGACGGGGATCCGCTTAATGCAAAAATGGTTCTGAATATGGGGCCTCAGCATCCGGCCACACACGGAGTGTTGCGGATGGTTCTGCAGCTTAATAGTGAAACTATTGAGAAAGCCAAACTTGATATCGGTTATCTTCACAGGGGGGTCGAAAAAATTGCAGAAAATAAAACCTATCAGGAATTCATGCCCTACACAGACCGCATGGATTATCTCTCCCCTTACAGTAATAATGTAGCTCTATGCACTGCCGTAGAAAAAATTGCAAATGTGGAAGTTCCCGAGCGTGCACATTACATTCGAATGATTGGTTGCGAGCTGGCACGTATTTCTTCTCATTTACTCTGGCTGGGCACACTTGTAATGGATGCAGGTGCAGTGTCATTTTTTATATGGACATTCCGGGAGCGTGAAAAAATATATGATATCATGGATCATTTGACGGGACATCGCTTTACAGTTTCGCACGCGCGGATCGGCGGTGTTGCAAATGATATAAATGATAGTGCAATGGCGCTGATCAAAGAATTTGCACAGACATTCCCAAAAGAACTAAAAGGATGGCATAAATTTCTTGACCGAAACCGGATATTTATTGACAGAAATGAAAATGTGGGAAACTTACCTACCGAAAAAGCACTCGCAATCGGTGCAACAGGTCCTGTTTTAAGGGCAACCGGCTACGCCTATGATGTAAGAAAGTTTGAGCCCTATGCCAGGTACGATGAAATTGATTTTGAAGTCCCAACAAGACTGGAAGGTGATAATCTGGCACGGTACTTCGTGCGAATGGAAGAAATGCACGAAAGTATAAAAATTATCTACCAGTGCCTCGAAAAATTACCAAAAGGTCCCGTCCGTACAGATAATGCAAAACAAGCTTATCCCTCCAAAGATGAAGTATACTATTCAATGGAAGGTATGATTCACGATTTTATGATGACAGATACAGGTATTTGTCCGCCTGCAGGTGCTGAAGCATATCACGCCGTTGAAGCTCCTAAAGGCGAACTGGGATACTATATTCAAAGTGATGGCACCGGCCATCCGTGGAGACTCAAAATAAAAGCACCCTCATTTTGTAACCTGCAAGTGCTTGAAAATATCTTAGACGGTGAAATGGTTGCTGATACCGTAGTAATTATAGGCGGAATGGATCCTGTACTTGGAGAAGCAGATAAATAAAAGCTATGAAATACGAATTTACCAAAGAAGAACTCGAACAAATTGACGAAATAAAAGGTAAATATCCCGAGGTTTTACCTGCAACTCTTCCTGTGCTTTGGGTAGCTCAGAATAAGTTCGGACACGTTAATGAAAATGTGCAGCGGCTTGTAGCTCATACTCTTGATCTCCCTGAAGCACACGTTCACGGTGTTGCCTCTTTCTACACTCAATATTATAAAAAAGAGATGGGCAAACATGTACTCGATGTTTGTACCTGTCTTAGCTGTCAGCTTTGTGGCGGATATGATATTCTCCATTATCTGGAAGAAAAGCTGGGTATAAAAGCAGGTGAAACTACCGAAGACGGTATTTTTTCCATACAAGAAGTTGAATGCCTCGGAGCATGTGGGTACGCTCCTATGATGCAGGTTACCAATGACAAATATATAAACCATCTCACGCCTGAAAAAGTTGACCAGGTAATAGATGCACTGCGTGAGAATAAAGAATTGAATTATGAGCGCATGAAAATGCCTCTACTTAAAAATGAAGTCTGATATGACAGTTGACTGGAAAAATTACGAGCCTGTATTAATTCCGAATATTCCGGATTTGCATAAAATTGATGTTTACGAAAAAAATGGCGGATATAAAGCTTTTAAAAAAGTTTTAACAGACAAAAAAAGCTGGCCCGATCCCAAAAGTGTCGTTGATGAAGTTAAAGAGGCAAATATTCGCGGACGCGGAGGAGCCGGTTTTAATGCTGGACTTAAATGGTCCTTTATGCCGCCAGCTGACGGAAAACCAAGGTATCTGGCATGCAACGGAGATGAATCCGAGCCGGGTACGTTTAAAGACCGTAAAATATTTGAGTACAATCCGCACGTATTCATAGAAGGTGCACTTATAGCAGCTTATGCTATGCAAATCACCACCATTTATGTATATATTCGCGGAGAATACGGAGAATATATCAGAATGATGGAAAAGGCGATTAGTGACGCCTACGAAAAAGGTTATATCGGCAAAAACATTTTTGACTCAGATTACAGTGTGGATTTTTACGTGCATTCAGGAGCGGGGGCTTACATCTGTGGCGAAGAAACATCAATGCTTGAGTCACTTGAGGGCAAACGCGGTTATCCCCGGGTAAAACCGCCCTTCCCTGCTCAAAAAGGGTTGTGGGGACGCCCAACCACAATTAATAATATTGAAACGCTATCTCACGTAGTCAGTGTAATCAATAAGGGAGCAGACTGGTTTAAAAATATTGGGGCTGAAAACCATCCGGGACCACTTCTTTATGGCATCTCAGGGCATGTAAACAGGCCCGGTGTATATGAGTTTCCTTCAGGAATGCCTATCCTTGATTTGATCAATGATGTTGCAGGTGGTATTCGTAACGGGAAAAAATTAAAAGCAGTGATTCCCGGTGGCTCCTCAGTTCCTATCTTGCGTGCCGATCAACTCGACGGTATAACCATGGACAGCGACTCTCTGAGAGAAGTAGGGTCAATGCTTGGTACAGCCGGAATGGTTGTAATGGATGAAGATACAGATATAGTAGATATGCTCTGGCGCATTACACATTTTTACCATCATGAATCGTGTGG
>CAZFAJ010000041.1:0-10458 GCA_964517005.1 uncultured Balneolaceae bacterium
GGATTGTCCTTTTTTATGTTTAAATATTGATAATCATATCCGGGCGTTGATCTTCCGAAGCCGTGCTTCGGGGTTCGAATCCTGTAGCGCTCACTTTTACATGATTCTTAAATATTGTGATAATTCTTAGAATTGTTAATTATTACTTCAAAATTTAGTTCTGAGTGCCAGAGAGCTCCTTAGCGGACTCACTGCTAATTTTCAAAATATTTTTTTTGGGCTTGCTGTCTGGTCTGGGCTTTTATCATCTGAATCATACCCATGAGGCCCATATTTTTACCCATAGATAGCTTTTTTCCAAACACTTTATATACCAGCTCGTTATCCAGCTTTTCAATGTCTTCCACCTTGGCATCTTTCAAAGCTTTCTGCAATACGGCCCCAAATGCTTTCGCCGACAATCCTTGCGGATTTTCAACAGCTGCATAGAAATCAATATTTTGGTCTTTATCTACATCAATCCATACATACACGTCTGATTCACATTCAGGCACGCGATTAGCCCGGGCAAATGGACGTGAAGCAACTGTTTTCGGCACTTCCTCAAAGCGTTTGCTGTAACTAATTAGCATTTGTATCCGCTTCTGTTCATCTGTGATTTTTTCAAAGTAATCGAATATACGTTGTATTTCTTGGTTGTTGGCCATATTATAAAAATCTTATTGCAAGTTACTTTCTAATTATAGATCAGATCGGATAAATTATTTTTGCAGATCATCAATTGCGGGAAAGCTTATTATGAAAAAAGTATTCATCGCTTCTCATCACAGCGAAGATTATAAGAGCTGTAGGCCGTCTTCCTATTTCTCGACCGGAACGCCGACAAGATTACCCCACTCTGTCCAGCTGCCATCATAATTACGCACATTTGCGTAGCCCAAAATATGCTTCAGTACAAACCAGGTGTGAGCACTGCGCTCGCCAATACGGCAATAAGTGATGATTTCACTCTTTTCATCCAGCTTATTGTCCTGAGCGTATATTTTTTCTAACTCTTTTGGCGCTTTAAAAGTACCATCTTCAGTATTGGCGGCTGTAGCCCAGGGAATATTATTGGCACCGGGAATGTGCCCGCCGCGAAGGGCACCCTCATTGGGGTAACCAGGGATATGCAGCCGTTCACCACTGAATTCCTCCGGGCTTCGAACGTCTATCATTTTACCTTTTTTTTCCAAATGATTCAGAACATCATCGCGGAAGGCGCGGTCCCGGAAATCGTCACGCTCCTGAGCCGAATAAGAAGTTGGTTCGTACTCGGATACGGAGTCATCCATCGGGCGATTTTCCTGAAACCATTTTAGTCGCCCGCCATCCAACAGGGAAAGTTTCTCATGACCGAAAAGTGAGAATACCCAAAAGGCATATGCTGCCCACCAATTATTTTTATCTCCATAAAACACTACCCGTGTATCATTATTGATGCCTTTTTCGGAGCACAGCTTTTCAAACTCTTCTTTGCTGAGATAGTCACGCCGCAGTGGGTCATTCAGATCGTTAGTCCAATCGATATGAACCGCACCTTTTATGTGACTGTCGAAATAAAGCAGCGGGTCTTCATTGGATTCTACAATACGGATATTGGGATCTTGCATATTGGTTTCCAGCCATTCGGAACTCACTAACGCCATTTCTGTGGAACTCATTTTGATATTGTTTTGTAGGTTTATATTACGTTATGAATGAAATATAACACTACTAAGGTCCCGTTTCATTCAGAATCAGGTTTAATTTTCAATTTACCATTGGCAAGAGTTGTCAAAATAAACATGTATTTGGTTGTAATATGAAAAATATTTACTTAATGGATGGTGGCACGGGCCAGGAAATATATAAGCGATCTCAAAAACCGGCCCACCCTTTGTGGTCTGCCAAAGTGATGATGGACCAACCGGATATTGTAAAAGAAGTCCACCAAGACTTCGTCAAAGCGGGATCTAATATTATAACCATTAACAGCTATACCTGTACGCCAACCCGGCTAAAGCGTGATGGTGAGATTGAATGGTTTGAGAAGTTGCAACTACAAGCCACAAAAATTGCATTAAAAGCCAGAGATGAACTTGGTTCCATAGCCAAAAATGTGAAGGTAGCCGGGTGCCTGCCTCCCCTGTCGGGAAGTTACACCGCAGATGAGCGTAGTTTCGAGGAGCTTAAAAAGGAATATGAGCAGATCGTTACAATTCAGGCACCGATTGTTGATCTATTTCTTATCGAAACCATATCCAGTATAAAAGAAGCAAAGGCTGCATCTGAGATCGCGCTTACAAGTGGTAAAGCAGTTTACCTGAGCTTTACGTTGTCAGATAAACATCCTGGTCAGTTACGTTCAGGTGAATCCATCAAAGAAACTTTGACATCGATATCGGGTTATTCACTGGATGCGCTGATGTTCAATTGCTCCTTTCCGGAAACCATCGGCAAAGGTTTAAAATCATTAAAGCATTTGGATATACCCTATGGCGGATATGCTAATGGTTTTACCACTGTTGAACCTCTGAAACCAGGAGGTACCGTAGGCCAACTTGCAGCCAGAAAGGACCTGGACGAAGAGAAACATGCTGCTTATGCAATAAATTGGATAAAGAATGGAGCATCCATCGTTGGCGGATGCTGTGAGGTAGGGCCTTCACATATCGAGTATCTCAAAAAGCGAATAGAAGAAGAGGGGTGGCATATAGTTACCTGCTGAAGTCCTGTTTCGTAATCCCAAACAATTCTCACACTTGAAAATATTGCGTGGTTTCTGGCGGCGGAAGATCTCCCGGAAGGTGAGATCGAACCCGGAACCGAGTTTTATCTGCTCCCGGTGATCGCTATTGTTGCATTTCCTCTGATTGAAGAGATTGTTTTTCGTGGTTGGATGCAAAAACCGCTTGAGGATCAATGCCGTCATAATTGGCTCAAAAACTCTTCGACAAGCTCTCTACTTAAACAGCAGCAATTTAATACTTTGCAGGAGTGCCCGGTTCCGGAAGTGATTTCCGGATAAACTCGCGAATGTCATCATTTGAATTCTTCAGGTCTTCTGCCCGCAGATACATCATATGCCCGCTTCGATATCCCTTGAAATCGAGCCGCTCTTTTAGTTTTCCTCCGGGATCCAGATGCCACATCGTATATTTGGCATTAAAATAGGTTGTTGCACCGTCGTAATATCCGCTTTGAATCAGTACATGAAGAAAAGGGTTTTGAGCCATTGCCTGACGTAAATTCTCTCCCGTATTGTCGCCGCTGCGATCCCATGGACGTACCGGGCCAAACATATTATATTTGATGTCGGTTTTAAAATTCAGTTCATTATTAAAATAATGATTTATGGCAGGTGTAAAGGAATGCAGCCAGGAGGTAAGTTCCGAATTGAAATCAGGGCGGACTCCTGCATCTGTTTTATCAATTCCCTTATAGCGCGAATCCAGTCTCCCAATCGTAAATCCATCATTACGCAGTAGCTCTTTCCAGAAAAATGAGGTAGGTACATCCAGGTTATGCTGACGAATTACCTCTTCATCCAGGCCGGAAAAACGGCTGAAATTCCGGATTGCCTCATTTTTTTGGCTTTCAGATACCCATGCACCTTTTGCCATCACCGGGAGCAGTTCATTGATTGTATACTCCTCAGCAGCATCCAGAACTTCAGGTAAATCCCTGTTTTGTAAGTCAGGTACGAGCTGTTCGTGATACCACGCCGCTGCTGCGTAATAGGGTAACCGGTTTGCCGCGCCAACCGGACCGGCTCGGTCTATGCCAATATCGGTCGGCGACACAAGAATCACCCCGTTCAGGTACATCCAGTGTCTGTTTTGGAGCTCCAAAGCCAATCCTGACACACGAGTTGTACCATAACTTTCTCCAATCAGATATTTTGGCGAATTCCATCTGTTTACTCGTGTCACAAACGTATTAATCCATTCTGCCAAATATTGAATATCCTGATTCACTCCAAAAAATGTCTCTTTTTTAGCTTCCGGATCAACAATTCTGGAATAACCTGTATTCACCGGGTTCACATAAACAATATCGGCCTCGTTCAGGATCGAGTGAGGGTTGTCTTTTACCCCATACGGCTGTATCGGATATCCTTCATCATCAATCTTGAGAATGCGCGGGCCGGTATAGGCAAGATGCATCCACACAGAACCGGAACCGGGCCCTCCGTTAAATGAGATAAAGAGCGGCCGTCTGTCTTTATCCTCCACTCCGGAACGCTCATAATAAGTGTAGTGAAGGGCCGCTATCGGTTTCCCTTCATCATCCCACACCGGCTGCGTGCCGGTTGTTGCTTCATACGAAACCTTTTCGCCCTGAATAGTGACTTCATGCTGTGTTGTTATGGTTGTGTCGGCCGGAATTTCCCTGGTTTGCGCGTGCAGCAAATCCGATAAACCCGTCATATGTACAGCTAAAAGAAACAGAGAAGCAAAGATAATTTTTTTCATGATTTAATTTTGATATTAAGTTGGACTCTATACTACCTATTCTACAAATGGCATCTGAAATTTCAAGGTAAAAAGTTTTAAAACATCTGTTTTCGATATAACGTCATTCCGGAAACACATCTACCCTTTAATTTCTCTTCTGTATGTTCTTCTTCGTTTATGCTGTCTGCTTTCATAACTGTTCCATAGTGCCTGGACCGCTTTATTCTCAACCAATTCGGGATTAGTCTCTACCTCTGAAATCCCCCTCCTGTTAAAAACATCGTTCATTTCCTTAAATATAATAGCGGTCAGCCCTTTATTCTGAAATTCTGGTTTGATTCCTATCAAATAAAAAGCAGCTTTATTGGTATAGTGGGTTGCCCAAAGTAAATGAAACCACCCAAAAGGAAACAGCGACCCGTTTGCCCGCTGCAGGGCTTTTGTATAAGAAGGCATTGTAATGGCAAAAGCTACAAGTTTGTCATCCTGGTCAGCAACACAATTGATAAAATCCAGGTGGATATAGGGAAGATACTTCTCCTTAAAATATTCAATTTGTTCCGGCTGTACGGGTACAAAAGTGCTCAGCTTGCTATATGTTTTATTCAAAAGGTCAAACATCTCATCTGCGTAGTGCAGAATCTCTTTTTTATTTTTGAAGCGTATGATTTTCAGATTATTTCTCTTCATAATGAGGTTCGAGAATTTGCGAACTTTTTCAGAGGGACCTTCTGAAGGAATAGATATCTTATACTCAACCCATTCATTCGCTATTTCAAATCCAAGCTGCTCAAAATGAGTGCTGTAATAAGGATAATTATACCATGTGATCATGGTATTCATTTCATTAAACCCTTCCACTAACAGACCGGCTTTGTCCATATTTGAAAATCCGACGGGCCCCTCCAGAAACTCCAGATTATTTTCCCTGCCTATATTTTCAACCTCTTTCAGCAGTGCCTTAGTCACGTCAATATCATCAATGGCATCAAACCAGCCAAACCTCATTTTAGCTTTCTTTTGCTCATTTACTTCAAACCAATTGATAATGGCTGCAATTCTTCCCACCGGTTTATCATCTTTATAAGCCATAAAAAGATGCGCTTCTGCATTCTTAAAAGCCGGATTTTTTCCGGAATCAAATACTTCAATTTCTTCACTGATAATGGGTGGCACCCAATACGGATTATCTTTAAAGTGAGAAAATTGAAACTCCACAAAAGATCTTAATTCTGCGTCAGTCTTTACTTTTTTTGTTACGATCATTGTTACGATAAATATTCAACTTTCCCGTGATAAATTAAGGATTAAAACCTGACTACAATTTATTTCTTTTTTTCTGAAGTTATCAAAGAAATCCCGTGTGATAACATTTTATTTAGAGTTTCAGCATATTTATCGCCCATCATTTCTTTGATTTCATCATCAATTTCGCTGAGAGCTTTTTTTATTTCAGCAATCAGTTTTTTGCCTTTTTCGCTTAACCGAACGGTAACAGCTTTTCCATTTTGCTCCCTTGATAATAACTCCTGTTTTTCCATTTTATCAATGAAACGGGTAATTGTAGAAGGTGCCAGATGAAACTCTTCACTCAGTTCTTTTTGCCCGACCCCCCCATCTCTGGCAGCAGCTAAAAGCACAAATGCGTACGAAGCCGAAAAGCCAAACGGCTTCATTTTTTTATCTGCCATTGCAGAAACCTGGCGGGCAAAAGCATTCGATGCAATGTAAATATTTGTAGAAAGAGGATCCATATTTTTTTGTATATGCAAATATATTTAAAATAACTGAGTTTTTAAAAGCCAAATAATCTTCTCTGTAAGATGCGAATTAAAAGCCACATAATGAGTAGTTGAAATGAAGTTAACAAGTAAAAATGATTTTAAAACGAACCAAAGCTACTGTTTCTTTTTTACATACAATTTACGATCTTCATCAAACGTCTATATCCCATTATGTACAGAGTACAACTTAAAAACTTTGAGGGCCCGCTCGATCTCCTGCTTTTTTTTATAAAGCGGGATGAGCTGAATATCTATGATATTCCCATCTCTCATATCACACATGAGTACCTGGAGTATATCCATCTGATGGAAGAGCTCGATCTCGAAGTGGCCAGCGAATTTATATTGATGGCCAGTATGCTGATGTCTATTAAAGCAAAATTAATGCTTCCGCATGCAGAGAGTGATGAAGATGAACTCGATGAAGATGATCCCCGTTATGAGCTTGTTCAGAAACTCCTGGAATATAAACGCTACAAAGAGATGGCAGAAAAACTGACTCATATTGATGAGGAGGTACAAAAAAAATATTACCGCGGTTATACGGAAGCCGATAACGTTGAAAAACAGGCAACAGGCGAATCACTCACAGATGTAACCATGTTTGACCTGATATCTGCCTTTCAGAAAGTACTTACCGATATTAAACACAAACACAGCTACCACAAAGTTGAGAAGGTGTCTGTAACCGTCGAGGAACAATCGGATTACATAATCAGGAAATTACAACAATCAGGCAGAAGTTCGTTTCTGGAAATTTGCAGCGGTTTACAGACACGAATGGAAATCGTAGTCTCTTTTTTAGCTGTGCTCGAGATGCTGAAAGAGCAGCAAATTGCACTGTTTATAGAAGATGATCCTGCACATTTTTTTATTGATTTGAAACCTGTAGACGAGATCCTCGGAAAAACATATACAAAAGCTTTAAATAATTAGATTGTCACTATGAGGGTTCTTCTTATTCTAATTATTCTTCTTTTTGCCGGATGTTCTCATTACTCAGAAACCGGCCGGATGAATGACTCAGATTCAGGTACAGAATCATCTACTGTAAAACTTTATAAATACAGCAATTTTATTACCGAAGATCTGCTTTACTCTCATCTTTCTGTGATTGCACATGATTCCCTGGAAGGCCGGGAAACTGGAATGCCCGGACAAAAAAAAGCTGCTAACTACCTCGTTGAACAATATCGCGCCATGGCCTTAACTCCTGCGGGGGACAGTGATTCGTACCTGCAAACATTTAATCTTTCAGCCAATATAACCGACAGCCTCGTCTATCACTTATATTCAACAACTGATGATGATACTCTCCTGGTGGAGAAGTTTTCCACTTCCGGTAATTCTGAAAATCCGTTTGTAAAATTGTTTGGTGGGTCCGTTTCACTCAGCGGTGACCTGGTTTTTGCAGGATTTGGTGTTAATGATACGGGGCGAGGGGTAAATCATCTCGGAAGCGATTATTTTTTAGAAAAATGGGTCGTTATTTTTGAGGATATCCCTTATATAATTGAGGAAGATACCCTTATTAATCCGTCTATTACAGAAAATTCGAGATATGGTACCATACTTGGCCAGAAAGGTGCCGATGGAGTTCTGTTGATCGGCAGTGAAACAGATGATAAGTACAATCAACTTTCGGAAATTCACACACAATTAATAGATAAACCCACAGGGTTAAGCCTGCCGTACCTTCAGCGATCTCCCGCCGGCCAGTTTCCCGCTGGTATTATTAAGGTCAGTCCCGATATAGCAGCCACCCTTCTTGGTTATGATTCCTCAGAACAGTTATTCGAATATAAAAATCAGTTAACAGCAAATATTACTGACTTTGTACCGCGGAATCTGGATTATCATCTTCAGTATACACCCTACAACAACTCAACTGAGCTGAGTACTGAAAATGTTGTTGCTTTTTTTGAAGGCGGTGACCCCGAGTTGAAAAACGAGATAATTGTTCTCTCTGCACATTATGATCACCTTGGAATTACAATGCCAAATGAAAATGGGGATATGATCAATAACGGAGCAGATGATGACGGCAGCGGAACCGTAGCTTTACTCGCAATTGCACAGACATTACAGAGAGCTGCTGTTGACGGGTTCAAGCCTGACAGAAGCATTCTCTTCCTGCATGTATCAGGCGAGGAGAAAGGTTTGCTGGGATCGCGTTACTACTCCGACCATCCTCTTGTTCCCATTGATCAGACTATTGCCAATCTGAATGCGGATATGATTGGCAGAAGTACAACAGACCGCGCGAAAAGCGGAAATACCGATTATGTTTTTTTAATCGGCGGTGAAATAATATCATCCACACTCGACAGCCTGGTTCAGGTTGCCAATACTTCCACGGTAAGCCTGAATCTGGATTCCAGGTATAATGATTTAAATGATCCCAATCAGTTTTACAGAAGAAGTGACCACTGGAATTTTGGAAGGTTCGGTATTCCGTTTGTTTTTTATTTTACCGGGGTTCATGAAGACTACCATCAGCCTTCTGATGAAATTGACAAAATTGATTTTCCAAAACTGACAAGGGTTACAAAACTGATCTACTCATCCATGATTGAAATAGCAAATCATCCTGAAAGACCTGCTGTCGATAACGAAGAGTTTATTCGAATTACAAGAGAGAATTAAATTGCAGGTATTTTCAATTTTACCTGCCATGTAAAATAAATGCAGCCCAATGTCGCGGGTTAGCTGTAGCAGGATTTGAGATAAACTCTTTTTTAATTTTCTGCATTGCCCTGGAATATGTTTTGCCTTTTCTGATTTCTTCATAAAAACGAATCATATACTTTGATGTATACTGATCGTTCACTTTCCAATGTGATGTGACAAGATTTGCAGCACCCGCATAAATAAAAGCTCTCAGAAAGCCGATAATTCCTTCTCCTTTTCTTATAACACCTAATCCCGTATCACAAGCTCCGAGCACTACCAGTTCGGCATTCAGTTTCAGATTGTAGATATCATTTACAAATATGATTCCGTCTTCATTTTCATCACCGTAAAAATATATCCCTGATAAATCGGGGGTTTCTTCATTTACAAATGCATGTGTGGCAAAATGCAGATAACCATAGTCTGTCAGATCTGTTGACTTAATTCTTTGTTCGGTTGCATCAGAATCGAGCCAGTATTCAGCTTTTCTCGTCTTAAAGTAATCCAAAACTGACCGGTTTTTCTCAAATTTATCTGAAATCTGTTTGACCTCGTATCCAGACATTGGCAAGGGGGTAAGATTCAGATCCATTTCATCTGACATTTCAATATCCGGCAATTTATCCCGGCTGTAAAAAGGTGCTGCAGCAAGAAGTTTGTTTCTATTAATGCCCTCTTTGTCATTCATAATATTAAGAAGGGTGGATGATGATATATATGATATGGTGTGGTTGTGAATTAAATACGGTAAATCTTTGAAATCTTCATCCTGAGAATCTCTTGACAATAATAGTTCAAATGGTAAATAGTGCAGAGACTGATCCGGAACAATTATAATATTTTCCGTCTTAATCAGGTTCTGAATCGGATTTATTAATTGCATATACAAGTCATGAGATAATTCAGCAAACTGCAACCGTTCACCTTTCATCAGTGATTCCCTCAGCATAGATACGGAATCAGAGATATCGAGCGTCTTTTCGACCGTAATAAGTTTAGCCTCCTGCTGGCTAACTACAAAAATTTTTATATTTTCTTCTCTGATTACATAAGTGAGAAGAGTTTCATTTTCCGAGAGCAGTAAATTCTGTACCGTTCGCAGATCAACCAAGTTTCGATCAAATTTCAGATTATAGTATTCCGGATATTTCTTTTCTATAGTTTTAATGAATGCTTCCCTGTTTCGCTGCAGGTGAAAAAGAGAATCCTCCAGGGATGAAATCAGGTTTTGAGCTGAGTCTTCAATTTCAAGATTATACAATTTCTGATAAGTATTGGAAATGCTTTTATTAAGAGCACTTTCTTCGTTTAAAATATGTTCCGGAATTCCGGCGAATCTTTTTGCTTTCACTTTTTGCAGGTTTTCCAGTGTTATTTTTGCACGGCTTAATTCTGCAATCAAAAAAGCTTTTCGGAGATATACATTTGAACCTGTCTCGATATAAAGTTTATCTGCAACATCTATGGCATCACCGTATACGGAATAAAAATTATCAACAAGCCGTAATTTTGATGCTTCATTTTGAAATGAATACTGCATTTCATCAATTCCATAGATGGCTTCCTCGTAAAAACCAAGTGCC
>CAZFAJ010000041.1:10558-16225 GCA_964517005.1 uncultured Balneolaceae bacterium
TATGCTTTCTGATAGTATTCTCTTCCTTTTTTAAATTCATTCAAAGCTACATATAAACCGCCCAGCTGTGAATAAGGCGGAATCAAGTCGGGATGATTCTCACCAAGGTTTGAAATTCTTACCCGGAGGGATTTTTCATGATTGCTGATCGCCTTCTCATAGTCATCGTCCAGCAGGTAAATGGAAGCAAGATTGGAATACCCGATTGCAGTTTGCGGGTGATTCTCCCCTAAAATTTTTAATTTAATCACCTGGGCAATTTCCAAATGTTCAGATGCTTTCAGATAATTTCGAAGACGATAGTAACTCAGGCCAATATTGTTATGTGCAGCAGCAACTCTTTGATGATTTTTCCCGTAAAATTGTTCGAATATTTTAGCTGATTGTTTAAAAAAATCTATAGCTGAACCTATATCACCATTCTCATATTCAAGGGTACCCAGGTTGTTATAACTGATAGCTATTTCCGGATGATTATTTGGAAAAAGATGTGAAAGATATTCAGAAGATTCTTCATAATGTCGCCTCGCCGCATCATACTGACCCAGTTTTCGAAGAGTTACCCCTGCATAATTATGAATAATAGAATATGCATACAGTTTTAGTTTATTGAGCGGTTTTCTAAGTGAATGCAGTGCTTTATCATAAAACTCTGAGGCAACAGTGTAGTTCCCTTTCTCATCTTGCAAATTTCCGTATGCAGTGTATGTATAAGCGATTCGAAGATCATCCTTATGTTCATCTAATAAATCAATTTTTTCGAAGCTTTTTTTCGACCACTTCTCCGCTTCCTCCAGCTCCTTTAACATTGTGTGCTGATACACATACATATTATAAATCTTAACAATCAGGGCGTGATCGTCGGGAAATAAACTTTCTGCCTGTGAAAGGGCAGCAGAAAGATATAGTGCTGACTCCGTAAAGTTTCTTTCGTGCTGAAGAATTGATGAGCGATTTATTTTTGCATCAATACATTCTGCTTTAATAACCGGCTGGCAAAATTCAGATTCAATTTCATCCAGCAGAGCCGTGGCTTCTTCTGTACGGCTGTCTGAGATCAGGAAATCTGCTTCATTTAATTTTCTTTCGCCCTCCTTTGACAGGTTTTGAGATAAACCTGAGCCGGCATAGCAAAAACTGAGAAGAAAAATCCCGCAAACTATCAGTAAGCCCTCTCTTCCTATACTGAGATTTACCTTTGTTATTGAATACATTATAATCCTCAATTTTAAATTGAGAATTATTTTACCAAATAGATTTCAAATTGTAAAGGTTTTTCTATTCAAAACTAAAATATCCCGTTTCAAACAGACTATCCAAAACTATTCCGTTTCAGGAGCCGAAAAGTGCATGTACAAATGAAGCCCTGTCAAAGATCTGGAGATCTTCTAATTGTTCACCGACACCAATATATTTCACAGGCACTTTCAGCTCATTGGAAATTCCAATAACAATTCCTCCTTTGGCGGTTCCGTCAAGTTTGGTAAGAACCAAACCGGTAACATCTACCACTTCCGAAAAAGCTTTGGCTTGCTGCATTGCATTCTGTCCGGTTGATGCATCCAAAACCAGCAGTACTTCATGAGGCGCTCCCTCAACAACTTTACTCATTACTCTTTTGATTTTCCCAAGTTCTTCCATCAGAGATTTTTTGTTATGAAGCCGGCCTGCTGTATCCACAAGTGTAACATCGGCGCCGCGTGCTTTGGCTGAAGCGACCGTATCGTAAGCTACAGCTGCAGGATCTGCATTTTGCCCCTGCTGAATAATAGGCACATCCGCTCTTTCACTCCAGATTTTTAACTGGTCAACTGCTGCGGCACGGAAGGTATCAGCCGCACCCAGCAGAACATTTTTTCCTGCCTTTTTGTAGAGATGGGCAAGCTTACCGATGGTGGTCGTTTTACCAACTCCGTTTACTCCCACCACTAAAATCGTGTGGGGTTTTGAAGCAAATTCAGCATCAAATTCAGCCGGCTGATCCGGCCTGTTCTCCTTCAGTAAATCAATAATTTCACTTTGAAGAATCTCCTGAAGCTCATTTTGTGTTACAAATTTGTCTCGCGCAACTCTCGCTTCAATACGATCAATAATTTCGACCGTTGTTTTAACGCCCACATCAGAGGTAATCAAGATCTCTTCAAGTTCATCAAGTACTGCAGCATCGACCTTATCTTTTCCTATAAAAGATTTTCCCAGTTTATTGAGAAAGCCCTCACGGCTTTTTTCAACTCCTTTTTCAAGTTTTTCTTTTTTCTTTAGTCCGATTTTTTCCAGAAAGCCCATAGTATTCAGTTAAATTCCGCTCCTTTTATAATTTTATTGAATCGACTGTAATAGTCGATGAAAGATACAAACATTGCTATCAGAGAAACTATCATTAAATAAAAATGTATACCTGTGTATTCCGGAAAAAAGAACACAGAAAGCCAGTAGAGAGCCAGTATATTTACCGATATTTTACCGCTCATAATAGACATAGCAACCTTTCCGTGCACATTTTTAATATATAGTGAACCGGCTACAATCAGAAGATCTCTTATCACTGCAACCATGAAAAACCATACAGGTATCCATCCAAGCCATACAGTATAGGCAAATAATACAACTGCCATCACTTTATCAGCAACAGGATCCAGTAATTTTCCGAGTTCCGAAATTTCATCACGCAAGCGTGCAATTAACCCATCCAGATAGTCAGATATGATTCCATATAAAGTTAATAAAATTATCCACTCATTGACCTGGTAGTAGTTTTGTATATGCAAATAAACAATTGGCACTGTGACCAGAACTCTTGTAAAAGAAATCAGGTTGGACCACGTGAAAATATAATCACGTACCTTAATTTTTTTACCGTCAACGTTTCTGTGCTCTGTCATTAATAATTTTATTCAATAGGTGAACAGATGCTAAAAGTACACTATTTTAAACTTTCTTGTAATAATTGCAATCAATAAGATATCCTCAATGAATAAGCATTCTTTTTTAAATGCAAATGACTTGGTAGAAACAAAAAAGAAATCTGAAAATGTATTTTCCGGTAAACTGCTTGATGTATATCTCGATCACGCGGTTCTGCCAGACAGTAAAACCGCTACCCGGGAATGGTTTAAACACCCGGGAGCCTGTGCGGTTGTACCTGTTTTTGAAGATGGCACCATTATGCTTGTAAAACAATATCGCTATGCGGTCGGTCAAATTTTTTACGAAGTTCCCGCGGGTAAAATTGATCCCGGGGAACCCGAAGAAAATACTGCAAGCAGAGAACTTCTTGAAGAGAGTGGCCTTGTTGCAGGTGAATTACATTACGTAGGTCATTTTTATCCCGGAATTGGTTTTTCTGACGAAATTATTCACATCTATGCGGCCTGGAACCTCAGCCTTAAAAAACAGAATGTTGATGATGACGAATTTTTAATCAACTACAAAATACCATTCAATAAAGCTATTGAGATGATTAATGAGGGTGTAATTTCTGACGGTAAAACAATCTGTTCCATTTTAAAAACAAAGGAGTGGTGGATGAAAAACCGGCCTTTTGATGTTCATTTTTGAACAAATCTGCAGAAAGGTAATTAGTTTTATCCATTTTAAAATTTCAGTTAAAAATCTTAAAATCAGTGAATGCTATAAAGCCGGAAACAATTTCTATTTTTAACTATTACAATAAACACCAACCCAACTGATCAGATTAAATATTATGAACAGACGTGATTTTCTTTTCCGGACTTCATTCTTTGCAGCCGGCTCCGCTTTTGCACTTCCCAGATTTTTTCAAAATTTCCAACCTGAGGCATTTACACCTTTACGCAGAAATGTTGGTATTTTCCAGGGAAGGGGAGGAACCATCGGATGGCTTGCAGATTCCAATGCAATTGTTGCCGTTGACTCTCAGTTTCCCGGCTCAGCGAATGATTTCATCAACGGGATTAAATCTTACAGCGATCAAAACATAGATACACTCATCAATACACATCACCACGGTGATCACACTGCCGGCAACATTGCTTTCAGAGATCTTGTAAAGCAGATTGTAGCTCATGAAAACGTTCCAGCACTTCAAAAGTCTGCTGCAGAAGCTCAAGATAACGAAGATGAACAGGTGTATCCGGATGTTACTTACAGCGATGAATGGTCGCTCGATACCGGTGATGAAATGATCAGGTTAAACTATTATGGCAATGCTCATACCGGCGGAGACTCAGTGATTACTTTCGAAAAAGCAAACATTGTTCATATGGGAGATCTTATTTTTAACCGGTGGTACCCATTTATTGACCGGCCAGGTGGTGCATCTGTTAAGAACTGGATTAATGTACTCGAAACAGTCGTAAATAAGACAAATTCAGATACCCAATTTATCTTTGGCCATGGGAACAGTGAATTTGGTGTAACAGGCGACCAATCGGATGTTCTTGTAATGAGAGACTTTCTATCCAGATTGATAGAAGAAGTTGAAACCGGTTTAAGTGCCGGCAAAAGCAAGGATGAGATCATTCAAAAAGAGAAGTTTGATGAGTTTCCAGATCACGTCAGTCCAGGTGCCCGGTTATCACTTGAGGCGAATTTGTCTGTTGCTTATGATGAGCTGACAAGCTAACCCGTATTTCGCACCAAGAAATCTGTGAGAAATGGGAGCTAACGAATCAACCCTCTTCTCAATCTTTATTAGCTAAATTGACTTTAATAATCCCTTTTCCACCGGAGATCCACTCCCTGCCGGGAATCATCCCCCTGTGTTAAGATCAGTTCGAGATTTTCTTTTAACATATATTCGAGTATGAACAGCGTTTTGGGTGTTGAACTGTCGATTTCATTTAACAGGGCAAAGAATGTACGCCTGTTAATATACCAACCGGTTTTTATGGAAGTAGTACTGTTTGATCCGGATCTTGTATTATCAATTTGAACAACGTCAATTCCCAGTTGCTGTGTAGCAAGGTTTTCTACCCTGTCCATGATAAACTCAAATGCCAAATCTGAGGCGATTCCACTCGTACCGCTGCTGCTGGCTGATTGTTGCCAGGGTTCAAGTGCATAGAAGGGTTGCCCAAACAGCGCATAACTGAGTATATTCTGCAACTCCATTTCCGGTTCACTTTCAAATCTGAATTCAGGATCCTGGGCTGATCCTTCAATGATATAGAAAATAGTGACATCTGCCTGGGGCTCCGGCGGTTTGAATGCAGTTCGTATATTTAACTGAGGATTTTCAACCGGCCCTGAAAAAGCCACAGTTGCCTCATCGATGGTAAAGTTTTTACCAAGCGGGCGCGCAAAACCACTTACTCCTTCAATGGTTCCAAACATTTGAATATCCTGATTGCGCTTCTTCAATAAGTCAACCTGTCCTGCCAATTCAACTTCCATGTCCAAAAATTGTTCATTCCGAATAAAAAACTGACGGTCAAACAGAACTTCCATTTCTATTGAAAGTGAATCGTAAAAGGCAAATTCCATCGGCTCCTCTTCTCCCTCAAGCTGTACATCTTCTATCGCTCTTTCACCAAAATTTTGAAGTTCATAAAATCCGTTTAAAAATTGCAGGCTGCCTGTTAATCCGGGAGCTTCTGCCGTGCCGTCAATTTGAGTTGAAAGATTTATAATAGCCCGCATTTGCTGAGTATTCGCCACCATAAATTGATTGGCTTCAATCTCCGCACT
>CAZFAJ010000041.1:16325-25769 GCA_964517005.1 uncultured Balneolaceae bacterium
GACATCACCATTTAGTCTTCCCCTGGCTCTTCTTATATTTTCACGGGGTAAAAAATTATTTGTTAAGGCAAGATCAAAATCATTGGTTCTGAGTTGAACCCGAAGCGAGTCCCCCTCTTCGGGCAAGATCAATTCAAATTTTTTGAGATCGACAGACAGAGGTAATCTCGTATCAAAATTTAAAATCTCAGTTTTTAGTGAAACGATATGACCTTCAAAATCAATTGCATTACTTTCATGCAAATAGGTCAGCTCCACATCAAGTGAATCCAGCGGGATTCCTGAAACAGCTCCGTCAGTAGTCAGTATTG
Organism: uncultured Balneolaceae bacterium; assembly: GCA_964517005.1. Lineage (GTDB taxonomy): Bacteria > Bacteroidota > Rhodothermia > Balneolales > Balneolaceae > CAYVBJ01. Next base: position 16,637 of record CAZFAJ010000041.1, read on the forward strand.
AACCGGTAAATTCAGGATTTCCGGCAGTTCCTGATACCAGGCCCTCAAAGGAAAACATTCCATCCGTCTGCTCGTAGCTAACATCCTCAAGGAATGAAAGAAAGTAACTCAGTTTGGTCGGGTTGACCTGAAAACGGCCATCAATATTTCGGTCGAAAAACTGTTCATCAAAAGTTAACGGATCACCCGGAAGATAGGGCACTCTGATAGCACCCTGAAGAACTGTCTCTTGCCCGTTCCATCCGCCAACGGAACCATTCAGCCACTCATCCTGAACTGTTGCTTCCACTACGATTGAATCCATTTTGCCCTCATTCATTTCAAAATTACGGATCTTTCCGGAAGCCACCAGATTCAGTGAGTCCGGCGTATTCTTTAAAGAGAACATTCCCGAAAAGAACCCATCTGCCATAGACTGATTTGTCAGTGTCCTCTGCAAAACGCCAAGATTCAGCTGCGAGGCTTCCAGATTCAGTTCCTGGTTAAGCGAATCGATTCCGGCTATCTCAAATTTTACGAAAGCATCCTCATCTTCATCTTCTGTTTGCAGAAAAAACATGTTTGTACTCAGCAACTTGTCAGTCCATTGAACCCGAAATTCTTCTTGAAGTGATAGCGTTCGCAGCGGTGTTTCAAATCTCAGCTGATCATTAATCAATTCCACATCACTTCCCTGAATGCGAAATGTACCGCCCTGATGTAGTGAACTTTCAGTGTCATTTATCAGGTCTGCAGAAATCGCTCCGGATATCAAGCTATCAGAAATCAAAAAATTCGTATCCAGTTCAAAATCTTGTATTAAAAATCCATTAAAAACCGGTTCGCTCATACTTAAATTTATCTGAACATCCGGATCTTCATAAAGAATAACCCTTGCTGAATTCTCCATCCGCTCAACGGTTAAAAGTGAATCTAGACGGAAATCTGCAAGCTCCAGATTACTGTTTAACTGGGAAACACCGTTTTCTACAATTGTCAGTTTTCCGGTGAAGGTCCCTGTTCCTGATACTATTTCCGCATTAAACAAAGGAGCAAGCGGCTGTGGATTTTTTATTTCCAGATTGAGATCCAGTTCATTATCCGGATCCTGTAAATTAAACAGATCTTGTCTTACTCTGAAAATTCCATCTGCAATAGGACTTTCCAATATTATTTCATCGATATCCAAAATTCCGTTATTGAGAGACGCATTTAGGTAAAGAGTATCGACAGGTTCTCCATTGACAATACTTGAATCCATGTGAGCTGACATCTGCAGGTTCATTTTTTCGATGTCAAAAGACTCACCTTCTCCTTCAGCAGCTGCGTTTATGTACGTTCTAAAATCACTGAACCCCTCTATTTCAGCAAAGTTTAATTCTGAAACTGAGACGGAATAAACATAAGACGGGACTTCCTGCCAGTTTGATATTTCAATTTCGGCTGAAATGGATGATCTGTCGATCCTGCCTGTTAGTATTCCGTTCATCTGATTCTCTGACAATCTGCCCTCAATCGCCGCTTCCGCAAACGGCTGGCCGTTCACAATGCTGTCAAATAGCTCGAAATTGATATCTATGGGCTGATCAGAAAGAGTAAACGCGGTTCCGTTTGCCTTCATCCGTGCATTCAAAAGAGCATCTGTCTCTAACCCGGACATCCAGCTTGAAGGTGTTATTTCATCGGCAGAAACAGTGGCTGACCATTCCGGCATTTCCGAAAAAATCTGATCAGCTATAAATTCCATTCTTACGCTTTGATCTTCCCGAACCATCTCTGATTCTGCCAATAGCTGACGATCCTTTAAATTCAGAACTGAACTCAGCCGGTCAATGGTCACCTCATTTTGTTTAATTTGATTGATTTTCAGATTGCTTGTCCAATCGGAGTCCTCCGGTTTATCAAATGAAATAAAGCCCGATCCCGAATAATCTACCTCTTTGATTTCGGGCAGATCATCTAACCCTGAAAAAAGCGATCCGTTTATGTTGCCTGCATTTATTTGCAGCCTGTTCAGCACTGGTTCTTTACCCGCATTAAACCCGCCTTTTATGACCATGCTTTCCAGGTATGGTGCTCCGGCCTCTATTTCAAAATTGAGTTTCGGTAATTGACCGCTAATTGTAAGTGAAATATTTACATCCTGCTGTAACGGAAGCTCTTCAGTAAAAAGATCGAGATCTTCCCATGAAAGTGGTTCTGCCTCTGCTCTGGCATTTACTTCTGAATCAGCTTCATACCTGCCGTAAGCTGTAAACAGGCTTCTTCCTGTTGCAATAAGTAACTGTTCAAGATTGATAATTTTTTCATCTCCTGATCCTTTTACCTGAAGCTCTACAGGATCGCTTAACCTCTTCTGCAGAATATTCAAACGTAAATCATCTACGACAGCAAGCCACCCGGTTTCAATGAATCCGGCAGATGCAACTAACTCAAATTTTTCTATTTCAATCCGTCCGTCGGGCAACTTCTCTGAACGTGCCGTTAAACCTGAATTTTTTAATCGCAAAAAATCAACAAACCAATATAGGGGTTCACTATCCGGCTCTTCCGTTTCTGCCTCAGGTAAAATATTCAGCAGGTTCCAGCTTTCGTTATTTTGCTGATTTGCCTGGATATCCAGACCGGAAATTACGATACCATCAATGATTTTAGGAGATCCTATCAATGAAAAAATATGATAACCGACGTGAATAGTATCAGCGTGAATCAAAGTATTGCCGGTTTGATCAGATACATCTGCATTGATCACTGTTAACCCGCTTAGCAGATCTCCCTTCAGCTGTTGAAGTGAAACAGACCCGTTCAGCTGTGCTGATAGTTGATCTTCAGCTATCGGCCGAAGATATTCCAGCAGCCAGTCACTTTTTAACGTCAGCCTGATAGCTGTAAAAAGTATAACAATCGATGCGACGATTATTAATGGCCGGATAAATCTGCCTTTCATATATTCTTTTTTCTCTTCCATTTAAAAAATTTTTGTCCGCCGGCTAAAAAGCCTGTCCAATACTAAAATGTATATTTATTTTGTTCCAGAAGTTTCCAAAATCCTCTCCTTCAAAAATATCAAGATCTGCATCCGTCGGATTTAGTTTATAACCCAGGTCTACCCTGACAGGACCGATCGGTGACTGGTACCGAAATCCGCCGCCTGCCCCGAACTGAACAGATCTTTCGTTAAATCTTTCATAATTACGCCAAACCTGTCCGCCGTCAAGAAATCCTGCTATTCCAAACCCGTCGATGAAAGAGTCTATTTGCTGCCTCACTTCAAGGTTAAAATTAAACAGAATCCGGCCGCCAATCGGAATATACCTGTCAAACGTATCATCGTCATTAAAAGTGGCCACTTTGGGCCCAAGATCTTGTCTCGACCATCCGCGGACAGTATTTGTGCCACCTGTAAAAAAGCGAATGGTTGATGGCAGGCTGTCGTTTTCGGCAAAAAATATGGTTCCGCCACTTAACCTTGTAGCAAGCACGGTGGAGTTTGTCAGCTCTGTAAAACGCCGTACATCCAGTGAAAATTTTTGGAATCGAAAGGTGGACTCCCCGAATGTGCCTGAAATTTCAATTGCCGGCTGTACGACCCATCCTCTCTGTTCACGGGTTAACCCTTCACTGTAATATCCGTTAAAGGAGAGTGATGATACATCAAAATTCAGAACCGTATCGGGCAATGCGGTTCTGCGGTCTCTCCTGGAAAGTTCTTTATTAATTGAAAACTCGTAAGAGAATGAACCGGTAAGATTTCTGCGGGGCTGATAGATCAAACTATTTCTGATACCTGTTCTGAGCAATTCAAAAGATGGTTCAAATCTTCGTTGTCCGAATAATGAAGTTACATAACTGCTTTTGGTATTAAATACATACGGAATCAGGTAGTCGGCATTGATGCGTTGTTCAATAAAGGATCCTCTTGAAGAGGCACTAAGCCGATGGCCGGTGCCGGTGATATTCCGGTGCTGCCAGGATATCTGTGCGCGAACAATATCTTCCCGTCCCGCACCTATGGAAGCCTCTACAGATCGAGGCATATATTCACGGGCGCGAATCAGCATGGTCAGCGAAGAATCCCTCGGCTGCTCGGGTATGCTGATAATTGCAAAACGAAACAGATGATGGTTAAAAACCTGCCTTTGTGCTTCCTGTACTTCTTTACTGCTGTATAAACTTCCTGTTTTGATTCCGGTTTCACGGGTTAAAATTCTCTCCGGCACGCTCAGGTCGGCTTCCACAATAAATTCATCAATAAATGTTTTGGGGCCTGGCATATTCCGGATTGTAACATCGGCTTTAAGTGCAACAGAATCCACATCAGCTTCAACACTTACATCGGCGTAAGCAAATCCGAGATTCTCTGTAACATCTACAAATCTGCCTTCAACATCAGGAATTCTGATAACCTGGTATCTATTGCCTTCCTGAAACAAGTGCTCGTCAAGTGCTCTCTGATAGGATCGTGAATTGCAAATATGAGATATATCAGTTTCTTCGGCTTCAATCACAAGATCCAATGAACGAATGCGAATCGGGGCTCCCTCCTGAACTTCAAAAATTATCTTCTTCTTTCCATCTTTACCCAGATCTTCTATAGAATAAGTAACAGCAACATTTATAAATCCGCGCCTTTGATAGTACCGTTCAATACGTATTGCATCTCTTTGGAGCTCTGTTTCAATGAGTTCAAATTTATCTGTTTTACCGAATAGCCTTTGAAAAAAGCTGGGTTGATCAGCCGCAATGATATTGAAAAGAAACATATTTGCAAACGTCTCGTTTCCTTTAATATCAACTTTCCATATGATTTCATTACTTTCACTATCTTGATCCTGTGCAGATGAGATATCCGGAAAAATAAAAAAGGAAATTAAAATAAGAATGGCACGGGTAACTGAACCTGTTGAAAGACAGCTTTTATCCCGATGTTCAATTTGATTCACCCGATCGGAAATTTTGAGTTTAACAATAATCTCATAACATTTAAAAATACATTTTAATCACATTCTGTTCAGCTTTCTTTCAGATTGCTATACAATGACTTCCGGATTGGCCTGAGTTGTTTGAAGTGCATATTATGATATTCTTAATGAAACGCAATTTTTCTGAAATTCATATAGATCAAACAAAATTCAATTCTACAAAATAATTAACATACATATGAAAATAACTCATTTTTTATACATTGCTCTGCTTCTAAGTGTTCTCTTATCAGCTTGCAAAACACAAGAATTCACAGGTTTTTCCTACGATCCGGAAGGCGGGAATATAACAACGGATAAGGTGATAATTCCACAACATAAACGAACATTTGGGTTTATGTCAGACGGTGTCTGGATCAGCAATGAGTTTACGGGGGCCCGGGTCACCGATTCATACCGTATCGGCAAAAACCACTATCGTGTGGTAATAGAGCCCGAGAATTCACCCATCAATAACAGCCCCTGGTACGGGTTTAAAATCTGGGCCGATAATCCTGCTGAAATTGAAATTGAATTAAACTATCCGGAAAACCGTCAGCGGTATATTCCAAAACTGAGCAATGACGGCGGGAAAAACTGGAGCATGATTGACTCAACTTCATTTTCTACAGACACTCTCACTCAAACAGGTCATCTTTCATTGAGTGTAAATTCTGATACTTTATGGGTGTCTGCCCAGGAAATTGAAACCACTTCCGGTTTTCAAAAATGGTTATCTGAACTAAAGCATAAACCGTTTGTGAGCAGTAAAACGATTGGTTATTCTCATCAAAATCGCCCCGTAAAACAGGTTAATATCAGCGGAGAAAGTATTCACAATCCGCGCGGTGTAGTGATTATCTATGGCCGGCAACATCCTCCTGAAGTACCTGGCTATCTCACAAGCCTCCATTTTATTGAGGCTCTTGCCGGAGACTCCCAGACTGCAAAACGATTTCGGGATTATTTTGATGTTTGGACATTTCCACTGATGAATCCGGATGGTACTGATAACGGGCACTGGCGGCATAATGCAGCAGGTGTAGATCTCAACAGAGACTGGAAAGAGTTCAACCAGCCAGAAACAAGGGTTGTCAGAGATGCCCTGTTGCCATTGAAAGAGAGAAGCGATAAAGAAGTGTTCTTTGCGATTGATTTTCATTCAACGGATGAAAATATTTTCTACCCAATCAACCGCGACATCACCACATTTCCACAGCATTTTACATATCGGTGGTATGATTCAATTACTGAAGCATTCGATCACATCCTGGTCAATATTGAGCCTTTTGATACCAGTTCGCCCATTGCCAAAAACTGGACGTGGAATACTTTTGGTGTCGATGCTGTTACTTTTGAAGTGGACGACCGGATGGACAGAAGCCTGCTGGAAAGTTTTGCTGTAACTTCCGCTGAATTATTTATGAAGCAAATGATCAAAGAGTATGAGAACAGGTTCCTGAAAGCAGAACCGGTTCCATCCAAATGATTCACCTTTTCTTCATTGAATCATGTTAAATTCTAATGATTCACAGGTATGGAATTGAACCCCTTGCCAGCTTATAATCAATAATGAGTCACAAACATTCACATAAACACGGAACCACTACAGAAAGCCGGTTGTGGATATCTATATTCCTAAACCTTGCGATTACCATTGCCGAATTTATAGGCGGGATACTTTCCAATAGCCTGGCTCTTCTTTCTGATGCGCTTCACAACCTTAGTGATACAGCCTCCCTTGGTATCTCACTCATCGCCAGAAAAATCTCAAAAAAATCTCCGGATGCACAAAAAACATTTGGATATAAAAGAGCAGAAATCATTGCCGCCTTTATAAACCTGGTAGCTTTGGTGATCATTGCTTTTTTTCTCATAAAAGAGGGCATTGAACGATTTTTTGATCCGCAAATTATTGATGGCGGTATCATGCTATGGGTGGCACTGGTCGGACTTATCGGAAATGTGATTACGGCGTATCTTCTTCACTACGACTCCAAAGACAATATCAATATCAAAAGTGCCTATATTCATATTTTCTGGGATGCTATCAGTTCCGTTTCCGTAATTATCGGAGGTATAATTGTATGGCTATACGGACTTGTAATTGTAGATACGATAATAACTCTCATGATAGCGGGTTATATTTTATATCAGAGTTTCTATTTACTGAGAGAGACGATCGATATTTTAATGGAATCAACACCAGCTGATATTGAAATTCCTGAAATCAAAGAATCAATCGAATCTGTTGATCATGTGCTGGATGTACATCATATCCATGCCTGGAATCTTGATGAAAAAAAACGTTTGCTGGAATGCCATGTAAAAATCGACCGTTCGGAAGCAAATAAACTCGAAACAATCAAAACTGAAATCAAAGAATTATTAAACAAAAAATTTTCCATTCCTCATTCAACTCTTGAATTTGAATTTGAAGAGTGCAATCATAAAATTGAAAATTCATGTATGTAAAATCAGGTTTTTTTACCTGTCTGCTCTTTGTACTTTTTCTATCATCATGCGGACCCGACGTCCAGGATGATTTTAACGATGTGCATTTTGAGCTGACCGATCAAAATGGCAATGAAATTATTTTTCCTGATGACCTGAAGGGCTCACCTGTGGTGATGGGATTTATTTATACAAATTGCCCTGATATCTGTTCATTTATCACTGCGAATTTGAAAAATATTCACGATGAGATGGAGAATCCGCAGAATGTTCAATTTGTTGCCGTTACTTTTGACCCGGAAAGGGATACTCCGGATGTCTTAAAAAACTACGCTGAAGCATTTGATATGAACAGGCCGCCGTTTCGCTTTTTGACCGGTGAAACAGATGTAATTGAAAAGTTTATGAATCGGGTTGGAATTCGAAAACAGATCTCTTACACAAAAGAACTTGAAAACGGAGAAGAGCTCTATTTTATCAATCACTCTGATAAAATATTGCTGTTAAATGAAAATGCACAGCAAATCATGGATTACGGCGGGAGCATGACCAAACCTGCAATTGTCATTGAAGATTTGAACAAAATCCTATGAAGGTAAAAAATCAATTTAATGAGTGTCTGATCGATGATTTTGAATACTTGGCAAAAAAGATTACAAACTTTAGTTTATAAATACAGATGAAAAAATTAAACCTCTGGTCACTCTTATTTCCCCTTTTAATTCTCTTGCAGCTGATTTCCTGCAGCAAGAAAGAACCCCAATCCGGCTCTGCTGATCTTATACCGCAGGAAGAAATTCATATATCCGATGCCTGGGCACGACCCGGCAGTGTAGATGGAAACAGTGCGGTATATTTTTTAATCTCCAACGGATATACAGAACCAGATACAATCGCGTCTGTGAAATCCGAAATCGCAGAGATATCGGAAGTTCATGAGACATACGAGCGGGGAGAAGGAATGATGGGCATGCGATATATTGAAGAGCTTGCACTTCCGCCACAGTCAACTGTTCGTTTTCGGCCCGGAAGTTTTCATATTATGCTGATGCAGCTAAAAGAAACAATCAGCGAAGGAGATACTGTTAAAGTGACAATAAATCTCAAGAATCACGGGTCTGTAGATTTAAAAGCTCCGGTTCAGATGAAATAGATCCATTTTATCCGACCTGAATTAAAAATTTTATGTGGTTTTCTTCATATTTTTCGCTAATTATTTTTACAGGGCTGACAACTTCAGTTTATTATTTCGGAAAAAGGACACCCGGCTATTCGCATATACGGCACACGATCAGTGAGCTTGGACAAGTAGATGCACCACATAAGTTGAAAATTAATTATTGGGTTTTTCTGCCCACCGGCACTGGTTTAATTTTCATTGCAATGATAAACGGCATTACAGAAAATACGTTTACCCCTTACTCACTTCTCGCTCTCTCAGTTGCCACAGGCTATCTTGTTGCAGCATTTTTTCCGGCTGATCCCGGCTCCCCCATGTGGGGGAGTCTTCGTCAGCAAATTCATAATCTGGGCGGAGCTGCTGAATATATCGGCGGAGCAATTTCACTCCTGTTACTCTCAAATATCTCACTCTTTCTCGAACCATTTTACACGGCCTCCGCATACATTGTCTTCATAGCTGCCGCAGGTCTGTCAGTTCCATTTTTGAAATCATACCGTGGTTTCATACAGCGTGCAGCAGAATTAGTCCTTTTTAGCAACCTGGTATTAGCTTAATG
>CAZFAJ010000042.1:0-25189 GCA_964517005.1 uncultured Balneolaceae bacterium
CAGGCAAAGCTGAACCGATGATGAATCGGATTAAGAATGGTGCGGCAGTTTTTACTTATTAAAGCGTCTTCTCCTTAATTAAAGTATAGTTTATATTGATATAGTATAAATATTCTGACTTAACCATCATATTGCTAAGATCTTCACTGCTGCATGGTAGCAGAGAAGGATCCTGTTTTCCACCAAGCAATCTTAATCACTCCTGCTCTCATACGAATGTGAGGTTTGGATCCTGTTGTAACCAAATAATAATCCACTGAAATCAAATTAATAAGCATTAAAACTATGCAATCAGAAAAATCTATCACCCGAAAGAAAGCACTGAAAATTATTGGGCTTGGATCCATCTCCACCTATCTGGCACCGGCGCTATTTACAACGTCCTGCGCAGCGAGTCGTCAATCTGGCGGGTATCAATCCTATGATGAGATTTTCAATGCTATGTATCCATTCTCATTAGCTGATCTTCCATACGACTACGATGCCCTTGAACCGGCCATTGACGCAAAAACGATGGAGATTCATCACGGCAGGCATCATCAGGGGTATACCAACAATCTGAATAACAATCTTGAAGGTCATCCCGATCTGCAGGGAATGACGCTTACCGAACTGGTTGCAGGAATCAACGAATTACCTTCAGCAGTACAAACGGCCGTACGTAACCACGGCGGCGGGCATTTGAACCACACCATCTTCTGGAATACGATGAGTTCAGAGGGTGGTTCACCCAACGGTGAGCTGAAGGAGGCCATTGATCTCGATTTCGGTGGTGAGGAGTCGTTGAAAGAAGAGTTTTCTTCTGCAGCAGGGGGCGTGTTCGGAAGCGGCTGGGCTTGGCTGGCAGTAAATTCGGACGGAAAGCTTCAGGTAACACAAACAGCAAATCAGGATAATCCGCTAACATATGGCCTAACGCCGCTGTTGGGTATCGATGTTTGGGAACACGCCTACTATCTCAACTACCAGAACCGACGCGGTGATTATGTGAATGCATTTTGGGATTTGATCCACTGGGAGAATGTGCAGGAGTTTTATCAAAACCTTTGATAACTGAAGATAGAAATAAAAAAAACAACTCCGGAAATGGGCGCAGCGAAACGCCAAGGGGACTTTAGCCTTTGCGCATCTTGGCGGCCATTGCGGTTAATCCCTCCCGGAATTCGGATCCAGCGGATGAAACCGCCACGGGCGCGAAGTAATGCCAAGGGGATCTGTCGTAAAACTCTCAGATTAAAATCAGGATCCCGTTTTTTAGCTGAAAGGTAACGTTGGGAATATCGATCACCGGGTCTGAGTCGAACGCCAGGGTAAAGTTAAACGTAAAAACAAGGTTTTCTGACATTTTAAAATTCAGGCTGTTTTCAGAAATTACCCTTGGTGTAAAAAACCGGTCCGGTCTGGCCTGGTAATAACCGATCATCAGCAAATTCACCTGATCAGTCAGCTTACCCCGCATCACAATATTGGAGGTGCTTTTAACAAATGAGTTGCTCACTTCCTGCTGTTCTGCCGTATTCCAGTTTTCATGCTCAAACATAACTCCGGAATTGAGGTGCCCGCTGATGCCAGGCTCCTTCAAAAATGTATAACGAACTCCGCCACCGGCAACAGCCCGGTCCTGAAGGCCCAGGTTTTGATTGTATTGGTATTGTACAAACAGTTCAGGCGACCATCTGTTGCGGCTGTAAAATGTACCCCTCAGATGAAAAAATCCCTTACTGACTACATCTTCCGAATCCACGCTCACAAAATCAATGCTGTTTAGCAGCAGATAGGTATGACGACGTGAGAAGTAGGCTGCATTCGCTTCATTGCCAAGATTCAGAACCGTTTCGCGGTTCTTATCAAGTGAGATATCAAACTTAACCTCACCGGCCCATGTCCGCGCTGAATCGACATCCGAACGGACACTTTCCACATTCAAAACCTGCGCATATCCCGAAACCGACAGACATAACAATCCGAAAAATGACAATAGAAAAACCTGATAATTTAGCCTGTTAATTAAAAGCCTGATGAAAATTGAAGTTATATCCATCATTTTTCTTCAATATCATAATAACGGCCATTAAAATATAGAATGGCAGGGTCTTGTTTAAATTGATCAGATTCTACAATTTCGCCGATTATGAGTGAGTGATCGCCGGCCTCCACAATAGAATGGCTCTTGCAAATTAAAACTGCACTTACATCTTTGATCAAAGGTACCCCAAGTGAATGCATTTCATGTTTGATATCTTTAAACTGCTGTTCATCATTCAAATCGGGAATCGCAAATCGATTGCATAAGTTCTCTTGTTCCGCATCCGGAATATGAACTGCGAAATGGCCGGTATTTATGATAAGTTCATGCATTTGGGATTCGCGCCCTACGTTAAATGAGATGAGCGGCGGGTCAAGAGACAGGCTTGTAAAAGAACCAATGGTGATTCCTCTTTTGGAGTCAGCAAATGCTGCGGTTACGATTGTAACGGGATAGGGAATTCGCCTCATAATGTTTTTTAGTGCAGTAGCCTGTAAACGTTCTTTCTTCATAAATTTTGCTGCTTTCTTTTCATTCTTTTCAATTCGTATTCGGATTGAGAGTCAAACAGTCTTTTCAGAAAATTAATTTCAAAAAAGCTAAAAAAGAGAGGGCTGATCACTATCTGAAGCAGATGACTTTTTAACTTCTTCTGAAGATTCAGGGAAATGATACATAGAGAGCATTGCGGGTGAAAATCGTTTGTTGTACAGCCGCCTCGCAATCCCCTGAAGAGCCTGTTCCCCGCGTGGTGTTATCATCAAAAACCCCTGGTCATTTTCATGAATAAACCCAAAATTCTTAAGGTCATTAATAATTAAATATGCCATCTTAGGCAGGAGATCTACGTTATTTTCAATATGTTCACGATGTGGCGGCTCATCCTCAGAAACAAGAATGAGGCCCAATATATCGAACTCGGTTTCAGTAAGCGGATAACCATTAGAGTGTTTTGTCAGAAGTGAGTCCCAGGCCGGCTGGCTATAGTATAATCCAAACCACCATTTCGCCTCTTTTAAAAGCTCACCGGTTAAGGTACAGGCAATATATTTTCCCGGATCAGCTTTTCTCGGTTCGCCTCTGCCCCGGTACATACTCACCATTGTAGCAAGATCAAGTTCCTGAAGATTCGGGGGATACCTTAGAATATGATCTGATTGTTTATCCATCTCACTGCCACTCCACTAAGCTTATATTTCTTTCCGTACAACAACTGTCCATATTATAGGTTACAAAGACAGCAGAATCAATAGAGTCAAATCTATTTTTTGCCTTTTTCACTGATGATTGTAACCGCCTCATCCAGTGTTACCTCTTCGGGCACCAACTCTTTGGGAAGCGATACATTCTTCTTTCCATACTTTAAATAGGGCCCGTAACGGCCATCCATAACTTTTATAGGATTTCCATTTTCAGGATGGGTTCCAAGGTCCTTGATTTCAGAACTTCCTCTCGATTTTCCTTTCTCATTCAGAAGCTCGATTGCACGGCCCAGTTCTATTTCAAGTACATGATCGGTACGTTTCAATGATTTAAATTTACCATCATGCAAAACAAACGGGCCATATCGTCCAACGCCGGCTTTCACTTCCTTTCCGGTTTCGGGATGTTTGCCCAGTGTTCTCGGTAAACTTAAAAGCTTAAGTGCTGTCTCCAGGTCAACATCTTCCGGCTTCATACCTTTCAGAAGCGAAGTTCTTTTTGGTTTTTTGTTAGATTCATCGGCCTCCCCAAGCTGAACATACGGGCCAAAGCGTCCTGTCAATACATATACGGGCTTTCCGGTTTCAGGATCTTTACCCAGGGCCTTCGGGCCCTCTTTTTCGGCTTTCAGCAATTCTTTCAGTTTATCAATTGTGATATCACCGGGAGCCAGGTCAGCAGGAAGGGATGTTGTGAGCTCTTCCTCAGCACTTTTCATTTTTACATAGGGACCAAATTTCCCTACGTGTACCTGCATGCCGTTTAATCCTTCAATGGGTAAATCGAGCTCCCTTGCTTCCTGTGCGTTGATTTTATCCTCCTGTTTGTCAACCTTGCTTTTCAATCCATTATCGCCCTTGTAGTAATTTTCAAGATACTTTTGAGAATCGTGTTTTCCGGCAGCGATCTCATCCAGCTTCGCCTCAAGCTCTGAGGTAAAATCACTGTCAATCAGGTCGGGAAAATGGTTTTCCAGAAGTTCGGTAACTGCAAATGCCGTAAATGTGGGTACAAGCGTTTTCCCCTCACTTTTTACATAACCGCGATCCTGTATGGTGCTGATAATACTTGCATAGGTACTTGGCCGGCCGATCCCCCGTTTTTCAAGCTCTTTTACCAGTGTAGCTTCAGTATAGCGCGCCGGCGGCTTGGTTTCGTGTGATATCGCTTCAATCTCTTTCAGATCCGTGACTTCCTTCTCTTTCAATTCGGGCAGAAATATCTCCTGGTTTTCCAGTGCCGATTCGGGATCATCACTACCCTCAACATACGCGCGGAAAAATCCGGGAAATAAGATCTTTTTGCCGCTGGTTTTGAAATCAGCGGTTGTATCATCTTGTTCAGCAGTAATCACAACATTGGTGAATTCCAGCTCAGCTTCCGACATCTGGGTGGCAATGGTCCGTTTCCAGATCAAATCGTACAGCTTAAACTGCCGCCCGCTTAATCCTGACTTTTCCGGAAGCCTGAAGCTTGAACCTGCAGGACGTATCGCCTCGTGAGCTTCCTGGGCACCTTTTCCCTTTTTGGAATAATTTCGAACCCGTTTAAACAGATAATCATTACCATAAATTTCTTCAACAGCATTTCTTGCAGCATTGATTGCCTGGCCCGACAGATTAGTGGAATCTGTTCTCATGTACGTGATATAACCGTTCTCATACAATTTTTGAGCAATAGACATGGTGTCACGTGCCGAAAAACCGAATTTACGGTTTGCTTCCTGCTGAAGCGTTGAGGTAATGAAAGGAGCGGAGGGATTTCTTTTCTGCTTGTTCTTTTCAACTTTTGATACATGCCAATCCGCTTTTTCCAGCTTGCTGCTGAGTGTTTCGGCATCTTTTTTATCAAGCAATACAACCGAGTCCGGTTTTTTTAGTTTGCCTGTGTTTTCATTAAAATCTTTTCCGCTTGCAAGTCTTTTGCCATTGATATGTGAGAGATCGGCTTCAAAAATCTGTTTGGCTCCGGTTTTTGAAAGCTTAGCCTTCAGGTCAAAATAGCTACCGCTTCTGAAGCGCATTCTTTCGCGCTCCCGGTCTACAAGAAAACGAACAGCAACCGACTGCACCCGTCCGGCAGACAAGCCCGGGGCAATTTTTTTCCATAAAAGCGGTGAGATTGTATACCCGGCCAGACGGTCGAGTATTCTCCTTGTCTCCTGCGCCTGTACCAGGTTTGTATCAATATCCCGGAAATTTTCGAGCGCCTCACTGATTGCCTCCTGGGTAATTTCATGAAACACCATTCTCTTAACAGGAACTTTCGGTTTCAAAAGCTGTGTGAGATGCCAGGATATCGCTTCCCCTTCACGGTCTTCATCTGTTGCCAGGATCAGTTCATCCGAATTTTTCAGGAGCTTCTTCAGCTTCGTGACAATTTTCTTTTTACCGGATGGCACCACGTAAAGTGGTTCGAAATTTTCTTCTACGTTGATTCCAAGGTTTGACCATGACTCTTTTTTATACTTCGCAGGTATCTCTTTCGCCGAAGAAGGCAAATCCCGGACATGGCCCATCGATGAATCAACAACATATCCCTTAGGCAGGTATTTCTTGATCGTTTTGGTTTTTGTTGGTGACTCAACGATTACTAATGATTTCATGATGTTAATTCTATTCTAAATTGATTCCACGAGCTCTTTCAACTCGTCAGCGTGTGCTTTCGTATCTATTTTTTCCACGATGCCCAAAACCGTTCCATCGGTATCAATGACAAATGCAGATCTTGACGGGGCGTCAAAGGTTTTTCCGTACATCTTCTTCTCAACGATAGAATCTGTTGCCTTTGAAAATTTGTAATCCGGGTCTGATGCAAGAATATAATTTATATCCAGTTTCTTCGAATAGTTTTTGTGCGAGCCGCAGCTGTCTTTGCTGAGGCCTATCAAATTGTATCCTTTCTCGTCAAACCAACCGGTATTTTCAGCAAGACTACGGTTTTGTCGATCACAGCCTGACGTATTGTTCCGCATGTAAACAGAGACAATCGCAGGCCGGTTCAACAGCTCTGAGAATTGTACTTCCTTCTCTTCGCCATCCGTCACAACATTCAGCGAAAAACTTGTATCTATTTTATTTCCTATTGTAATCATAAATTTAAAATCTGGTTAATGTTCAGAAATAACAACCTGAACAAACCCTCTCTTCGTTTCGAAACCGGTTAAAAATTCAGATTTATATAATACACAATCTTCTTGAAACTGAACAAATACTGATGTAAGTATTTTTTCTAAATTCAAAAAACCGGGTGACAGATGATAAAAAGAGAGGTTTTTCAGCAACTAAAATCCGCACAACTCAGGACGCTTCAACAACAGGTTTGTTACAGCTGAGAGTACGATGGCATGATGAACCGTACCGTTCCGGATGAGTTCAAGAAAACTATTCAATTTAATGATATGCACATCAATATCTTCCGTACCCTCGGTATGCTGATCTTCTGTCTTCATACAGTTTTCAACCAGGTAGAGGTGAGTAAAATTGGTAAGAAATGCGGGATTTGAGCTGGATTTGCCAATCAGTTCCCATGAATCGGACGTGTAGCCTGTCTCTTCAGCCAGCTCCCTTTTTGCCGCTTCTAGCGGTTTTTCACCCGGGTCTACCATTCCACCGGGTATTTCAAGGCTAACTTCATCAATACCGTGGCGGTATTGCTCCACCAATACTATCTCTCTGTCAGGAGAAAGTGCAATGATATTAATCCATTCGGGAGCATCCAAAACGTAGAAGTCAGAAGGTTGATTTTCACCGGCAGGTTTTACCTCTCTTTCGTGAAGATTGAAAATCGGAGTTTCAAATACTTTTGTATCTTTGACGATCTGCCAGCCGGGTTTAGAAAAATGAAATTTTGAATTACTCATAGTCACTATTTTAAGATGGATAAACGATTTGAATTTAAAAAGGATGATACTGTAACCACATCGCAACTAACAAAAGTTATTGAAAAAGCATGCGATATCATGGAGAAAATTTACAGTGAAGGTGATTATCCAAAGCTATTGATCAAACGAACTTGGTCGAAACACAATCCTATCATTACCGGAGAAATTGCTTTTCCCCATGCCTACCGCTGGTACCTGACGAGAGAGTTGTATAAACTGGCGGAGAAAGGAGCCGAGATCAAGGTGTTTCCCTCGCGTCCAAAAGTTGAAATGACTGATCCTCAAATTTTTGAAAATGCGGATGAAGATGACTGGGATATCACAAAAAAGAAACTGTTCTTATTCAGTCCTGAAAGGATTGACCTTTCACTGAATCGCCTTGAGCACTACACGGGGACAGATGCGAAGAATTTTCAGCGCAATATTCTTTTTACGAATTACGATATGCATGTTGATGTGTTCAAGAAGTTTTTCCCGGATTGCCTCGTTCCTGAAAATAAAGTTCAGATGCCGGCCTACCATCACGTACTTCCTGATAATAAGGGATACAGCCTGGTAAACATTGGCGTCGGGCCGTCCAATGCCAAGACGATCTCCGATCATGTTGCAGTTCTCAGGCCGGATCTCGTTATCATGGTCGGCCATTGCGGCGGCCTCAGAAACCACCAGGATATTGGCGATTTTGTCCTGGCTACCGGCTTTATGCGCGAAGACGGCGTACTGGATGAAATCCTTCCCCTGAATATTCCCATCACCCCGAATCACCTTCTCAATGTCTATCTGAAGGAAGTGCTCGATAAATATGAGAGAAACTATCGGCTTGGAACCGTCTATACGACCGCAAACCGCAACTGGGAGTTTATTAAACGCCGCACGGTTGAGCAGATACACACGAGTCGCAGCATTGCCATTGATATGGAGTCTGCAACTATAGCTACAAATGGCTACCGGTATCGAATACCTTTTGCCACTCTGCTATGTGTGAGTGATAAACCCCTGCATGGTAAGCCGAAACTGAGCGGCGAGGCTCAGACTTTCTACGAAAATTCGAAAGAACTTCACTTAAAAATGGTGATTGAGTCTATCAAAATGAGCAAGAAAGCATATCCTGACGGACTGCCCAATGCCAGCATCCGGGCAATTAATGAACCTTTAATGGGCGGGCCGGAGTAGGTTTTGCGGTGCACTTTCTTATGTACACTATGATTGAAATGTTTTTTGTGATATCGCTTTTATACAATGATTTTTATTTCAAATGGTTATCCAACTTTAAATAGCAATTATCGTTTATGCTCTTAAATCCAGACATACTTACTCAGCTGGCCCCGCTCGAACTGAAAGCCCGTACGATTGTTGAAGGTTTTATATCCGGGCTTCACAGAAGTCCCTATCATGGATTCAGTGTAGAGTTTGCCGAACACCGGCCTTACAATCCCGGGGATGACTTTAAACATATTGACTGGAAGGTGTATGGAAAGCGCGAGCGTTTCTATGTAAAACAGTATGAAGCAGAGACAAACCTGCGCGCCTATATTGTCCTGGATACAAGCACATCCATGAATTTTAAATACTTTGCAGAATGGAGCAAACTGCGCTATGCGATTCATTACGCATCTGCGCTCATGTATATGATGAACAAGCAGCGCGATGCAACCGGACTGATCCTGTTCGACAAAGAGATTCGTGATTTTTATCCCGCAAAATCATCCTACAGTCATCTGAGAATGCTGTTCGGCCAGCTGGAGAATCTTTTGCAAACCAATGAAAATCAGCAGGACGAGAGGAGAGTTTCTGCCTCAGCAGATGCCATTCACCATCTGGCAGAAAACCTGAAAAGCAGAAGTCTGGTGGTTATTATTACAGATCTTTTTGAAAATGTTTCGGGCCACGATCAGCTTATATCTTCTCTGAAACATCTCCGGCACAGAAAACATGAAGTACTGCTGTTCAATATGCTGGAACATAAAAGTGAAAGAGAGCTCGATTTCCCTGATGGTAAATTTCTTTTTGAAGACATGGAGACAGGCAGTGAAATTGAAGTGGTACCGGCGCAGGTCCGGCAGGATTACAAAAACAAAATCGAAGAATATACCAAAGAGTTTAAAATCGCCTGCAGTAAAGCACAGGTTGATTTTGTGGAAATTGATACCCAGAGTCCGTTTGACCTGGCCCTGCTTGCCTATCTCAATAAACGCAAAAAACTGGGCTGACCTGAGAAACAGGCATCCGAAAGATTTACGTAACTTTAGCCCGGAGAAGGATTTTATTTAAGAGAGCCGGGAAATATCTTTTTAAATAGATGGTGATAATTTCAAAGCCGCCGATGTAGATTTCATCTTTTCCTTTTGAAATTTTCGGGATCAGCTTGTCAGCAAACTGTTTCGGAGTCAGCGCTTTCTCATGGGCGTCACCCATAACATTCAATTTTTCACCATCAGCTGTTAGTGCATTGCGGGTCACATTGGTTCTTACATAACCCGGACAAACGATTGTCACATGAATATTGTGCTGGTAAATCTCCTGCCGCAGACAATCAAACCATCCATGTAAGGCGTGTTTTGATGCTGCATATGCTGACCTGTACCTTGTGCCAATTTTACCCATCACACTGCTTACCACTACAATTCGGCCACTTTTGTTTTCAATCATATGGGGAAGAAGAGCTTTTGTGAGGGCAACAGTTCCAAAAAAATTTACCTCCATGATGCGCCTGATTGTCTCCATAGTCAGATCTACAGCATATGCCCGCTGACTGATCCCGCCATTATTTATCAGTATATCAATTTTCCCAAACATCTTTATTGCCATTTCCGTCTTTTCCTTCATCGCTTTTATATCGGTAAGGTCGAGTGGCAGAATTTTTACATCTTCAGTATTTCCGGAACAGTTTTCGCGAACTCTTTCCAATTCGTTCACGCGGCGGGCGGATAAAATCAGCTTTACACCTTTTTCTGAATATGCATAAGCAAGAGCTTCCCCAATCCCTGACGATGCACCTGTAATCCAGACAATCTGTTTTTGTAGAGACATAATAATAGAGTAGATTTATTGTGTTTAAAACCGGTTCAATATTTGAATCTTTCTAAAGTATTTATAATTATCCGGGCTATTGGTTTATCTTTACGCCCGAAGATACTTTTTTTCAATTGAAAAATTGAACAATATTCCGAATCTGACAGACACTGAAAGAAAATTTCGCCCGTTTTAGATCTCACTTTTACTTAAACTGACAAATAAAATCTGTGAAACGAAACCATACGATACTGCTTGTTGAAGATGAACAAGAATCTGCTGACATGCTTGCTAATTTTCTGGAAATGAATAATTTCCGGGTCTTAAAAGCATATAATGGAAAAGAAGCCCTGTCCATCATTCAAAATCATGCAAGCAATATTCACATAGCCGTACTCGATATTATGGTTCCCTATGTGGATGGTAAGGAAATATGTAAAAAAATTCGGGAGCATCCGGTTCTGAAAGATATCCCTGTGATCTTTTTAACCGCCAAAGATCAGGAGAAAGATGAAATTGAAGGCCTCGAATTGGGGGCCGATGACTACATTTCAAAACCAGCGAGCCTGAATCTGGTTAAGGCACATGTGGAATCCCTGTTGCGCAGACAAGATCCCAGGAAAAGCAATTGGCTCCAGTACGGAGACCTCTATCTTGATGTTGATGGAAAAGAGCTCTACCATAACGATCGTCGAATTGAGCTTACATCCACCGAATTTACCCTGATTAAGCTCTTTTTTCAAAATCCAAAACTTGTTTACAGCCGGCAAAATATTCTTGAAAAGATTGGCGATGATGGTAAATTCGTCTTTGACAGAACAGTAGATGTACACATAAAAAATCTACGCCTTAAACTCGGGAATGCATCTGATATCATTAAAACCTATCGCGGGTTGGGTTATGGACTGAACCGCGAAATAGTATCTGCATGAGTATTCGCTCAAAACTGGCGTGGACGTTTATCCTGTTGCTCATCTTTGGAATCACGGCAATCAGCAGTTACTCAATTCTGTTTATCAGGAATTTTTTAATTGATGAGGGCGAACAAAATTTGCATAATGACACAAGATGGCTTGCCATTACGATTGAAAGCCTGCGCTATAACGATCTCTTTGAAACCAATCTGAATGAAGCTGCTCTTACATCGGGATACCGGATTGCTGTTTATGATACCGACGGTGTGCTTTTTGCATCAGTACCTTACAATGAACAGGTTGAGGCTCCGGGGAATTTGCCCGTTTCCATTCAGTTGTCGTTAGCAGATACAGATTCCGTTATTGTAGAAAATCAGGCGGATTCAGAAAAGATTGTCGCCTATTCAAGTCTCAGAAATGATCTGAACCCTGCACAATACCTGCAGGTAAGCCAGTTAAAGGAGACATTATACGAACCGATTAAAACAATCCGCTGGATTATCTATACCGGTATGTTTATCTCAATTGGCCTTGTAATCCTGGTAAGCATCTGGTTTGCGAGGTATCTTACAAGACCTATTCTGCAGCTTGAAAAGGCGGCCAGTGATATTGCAGCCGGTGACATCTCGAAAACGCTGAACCTGGACCGGAATGATGAATTCGGAAAACTGGCCACATCGCTGAACCGGATGGCATCCCGGCTGCAGGAAGATAACAGGCGACTACAAAAGATCTACGAAAAACAGGGACAGTTTTTTGCTGATATTACTCATGAATTGAGAAATCCGCTTCATACGATAGCAGGATCACTCGAAATGCTCCAGCTGGAGAATATTGACGAAAAACAGAAGCTCCACTACCTGCAAACCGCTATCCGTCAGACAGAGCGAATTAACCGGCTCTTCAGGGATCTCGTAACACTTCAGAGGTACGACTCAGATGAATTCTTTATTCAGAAAAAGAGGTGCGACCTGTCACGGATTATCGAACAGATTTACGAATTGTTGTTACCCGCTGCAGAAGAGAAAAGCCTTGATTTTGAAATCGAAACCAACCCGGTTTGGATTGAAGCCGATCCCGGTAAAATAGAGCAGGTAATTGAAAATCTTGTCTCAAATGCAATCAAATATACCGTCAGCGGCAAAATTAAAATCAGGACGTCAGCTGATCGGGAGAAAGTAACCATTGAAATTATTGATACCGGCATTGGCATTTCAAAAGAACATCTCGACCGGCTTTTCGACCGGTTTTACAGAACAGATAAGGCACGTTCAAGAGATAAAGGCGGCACCGGCCTGGGATTATCGGTTGTGAAAAGTATCCTGAATGCACATGGATCTGATATTCATGTTGAAAGTAAAACGGGCAGCGGTTCCCGCTTTTGGTTCAGCCTTCCCAGGGCACAAGAGAATTAGGCATCTTTTATAACCCGGTTTTTTTGCCTCTTTTAAATCTAACTTTCTATTCAAAAGGTTCAAAAAACCTGAATGCATATGCGCCGGCCCAGCCCGCAATCAGCGGACTTAAAATATAGATTGGTAAATGTATATAAGAATCGCCGCCGAGCAGAATTTCAAATGTTGAAAAGCCCAGTGACAGTGCCGGGTTGCTTCCGATTCCGGTCAGAGGTGAAGTTATGGCGATGATGGTAAAAAAAGTGAATCCGATCACAATCCCGTAAACCTGATTCTTTCGGAATCTCTCAGTATTAAAAAGAATCAGGTAGACCATTACAAGGATAAAGGTGAAAAGAAATTGAATAACTGCAAATTGCAGCGGCGTTAACGAGTCAGATGGAACCGGCATGAATGCGGCACCGCTCAGGTAGAGAACAAGTTCTGAACCTGCAAAGGCTCCCATGATCTGTCCGGCAACAAAAACAACAGCTTCCCGGGTTGACATAATCCCGTCAGACCAAAACGACAACGTAATTGCCGGGTTGAAGTGTGCCCCTGAACTGTTACCCCAAATATATACAAGAGCGGTTAGTAAGATTCCGATAGCCAGCGGATTTGAAGTTAAACCTACCGAAAGAACTATAAAGAACGTTCCGATAAATTCCGCCGCATATTTCTTTATCATGTAATGACTTTTTTATCCGGTATCTAATCTACTTTCAGATACCCCTATGACGCAAGTTAATATATTGATTTATTCAGGAATAATTGTGAATTCATGTTAAAATTCCCATCGATAATCAATATTTCTCCGGATGTGCGTTTTCCCGCCTCACTGCTCTTCACGAACTCTTCACAAAAAAAGAGTTATTTTGTACGTTAAATGCATGCCACAAAATTTATTCGTCACTTATGCGATTGGGAATTGTTCTTATGAATTTGGGTGGGCCCACCCACGAGGAAAACGTACGGGATTTTTTGTATAATCTTTTCAAAGATGAAGATATTATAAAACTGGGAGGCGGTTTCACTCAAAATACATTCGCCACCCTGATATCAAAATTCAGGGCGCCAAATGTTGCTGAAGATTATAAGGAAATCAACGGGTGCCCGAAGGGCTGTACCGGTAACAAGCATTGTTTGAACAGAAAAAACAACGTAGTTTCAGATTGCTGTTCTCCCATAAATGGTCTTACGGAGTCACAGCGGCGAGGTGTTGAAAAATACTTTACCAAGACCCTACCTGATCTTAATGCAAAGGTCTATACCTGTATGAGATACTGGATCCCGTTTGCGGATACCGTAATGGACGACATGGAAGCTGATGGAATTACGCATGCCGTGTTTGTTCCCCTCTATCCGCAATTTTCATGGACTACTACCGGCAGCAGTTTCCGTGACTGGGAAAGCAAGCGGATCGAAAGATATGGTGACAATACTCCGTGGAAAGAATTTCACGTAAAAAACTATCATTTGAATGAGTCCTACCTAAACGCTGTCAATGAACGCATTGATGAGGCTTTGGAAGAGATGGATGAGGATACCCGCAAAAAAACCCATTTTGTTTTCAGCGCACATGGCACCCCTTTGCTTGAAGTGCGAAGCGGCGACCCTTATACTACAGAGATAAAGGAGACAATGGAAGCGGTTATGGAACGCAGAAATTCTGACAATTCTTACTGGCTCAGCTTTCAATCAAGAGTAGGGCCTCAAAAATGGACTCAGCCCAATACGGTTGATCTCGTTGAACGGCAACTGCAGTACGGCATAAAAAACCTGCTGATGATCCCTATTGCATTTGTCACAGATCATATCGAAACTCTTTACGAACTATCCGTTGAGCTTCCTGAGGAAATGGAAGAAAAAAATCTTGATTATGAGAATATCAAAGTCATGAAAGGGCTTAACGACCATCCCCTCTATATTAAAGCTCTTGCCGAAGAAGCCATCAAAAGAGTTAAACACGAAATTCCTGGCCGAACAGACGTTAAATCGGAATCAAAAACAGTGAAAGAAGCAGCACAATAAGGAATGAATCAACCGAAAGTAGATCAGTTTACGGTTATCGGTATCAACCACTGGGAGGCTCCTGTAGAAGTACGCGAGCGATTCAGCCTCAGTAATGACAGCAAAAAAAACCTGTTGGATGGTTCCCGGCGCGAGGGCATTGAAAGCCTTTTTGTGGTATCAACCTGTAACCGTACAGAAATGATTGCAGAAAACAGTTCTGCAGTTGAGTTAATTCGCCTGCTTATCACCTATTCTGATGGCACTTTGGATGAATTTCACAAATATGGTTTTGAACTGGAAGGCCAGCAGGCCATGGATCATTTATTTAAAGTTGCAACAGGGCTCGATTCTCAAATCCTGGGCGATCTTCAGATCATCAAACAGGTAAAAGAAGGATATGAACTTTCAACGTCTGAAAATATGGTTTCAGGCGAGATGCACCGGTTGATGCAGCATGTATTCAGAGCTCACAAGCGATCCAGGAACGAGACCTCATTGGGTCACGGTGCTGCCACAGTTGCCTACGCCGCTGTACGATTTGCGCTGAAAACATTTGAGAATCTTCAGAATAAAAATATACTGCTGGTCGGTACCGGAAAAATCGGAAAGGTTACTTGTAAAAACCTCGTGAATCTTGGTGCAAGCAAGCTGACGCTGGTAAACAGAACCCGAGACAGAGCTGAATTCGTAGCCAACAGATTCAACGTGAAAGTCGCTGATATGGAGCGGCTTCCCGAACAAATTAAAGATTCTGATCTCATTATTGTAGCAACCGGTGCCAATGATCCGGTGATTGCCATGGAACATATGGCTCCCTCTTTGGAAGAGAAAAAATATAAAATCATGCTTGATCTTTCCGTTCCCCGCAATATTGATCCTGAGGTTGGGAAGCTGCCATTTGTAGATGTGGCAAACATGGATATGCTGGGAGATGTAACGGATGAAGCGTATCGAAAACGGGAAGAGCAAATCCCGCTGGTAAAGAAAATTATTGAACAGGAACTCGACGACTACTGTCTCTGGCTGAATCAGCAGCGTGTAGTTCCCACTATCAAAGCGTTAACCCATAAGTTTGAATCAATCCGCGATGATGAGCTGGAGTTCTTTAAGAATAAAATCTCACAGACTGATATCGATAAAGTCGATAATTTAACCCGGCGCATTGTTAATAAAATTGCGGCTTACAGCATTGAACACCTGAGGGATCATCACGAATCGGATGAAGTAGCCGAAATGGTCAGCACCATGTTTAAGCTGGAACTGGAACGCGGGGAGTAATGAACATTCCGGTTCGCATTGGTACAAGAGACAGTCAGCTTGCCACCTGGCAGGCTGAGTTTGTAAGAGACAAGCTTCGGAAACAAAATATCAGCGCAAAACTTGTCTATGTAAAATCGGAGGGTGATATAGACCTTACCACACCTCTTACAGAAATGGGAGGCAAGGGTGTATTTACCAAAGCTCTTGATGATGCTCTTCTTGAAGGCCGAATTGATCTGGCAGTACACTCTTTTAAAGATCTTCCGACTGAAAACCCTCTTCCTCTTAAAGTTTCCGCGATACTTGAACGCGAAGATCCGCGCGACACACTTGTAGCGCCCGGAGGCACTGCTTTTTTGGATGATCCCGATGTGGAGGCAATCATCGCCACAAGCAGCAACCGGCGCCGGGCTCAGTGGCTCCACCGGTATCCAAATCATAAAATTACCAACATCCGGGGCAATGTTAATACCCGGCTTAAAAAAGTACACGACAACAACTGGCAGGGCGCCATTTTTGCCGCTGCCGGACTCCACAGAATCGGGCTTGAATCACATATAAGTCAATATCTCGAATGGATGGTACCCGCTCCCGCACAGGGAGCCATGGCAATCATGATCAGGGATGATGATTTGGATATGTATAAAATAACCTCACCGCTCAATCACAGTGAAACAGCAATATGTACAACTGCCGAACGTGAAGTACTGAATGAAATGGAGGGCGGATGCAGTGCGCCTCTGGGCGCTTTTGCTGAAATCCAAAACGGACAAATTCATTTGTACGCTGCTGCCCTCACACTTGACGGTTCCCTGCAATATGACATAGAATTTACTGCTCCTGTCGCCGGTTCCGCTGGCCTGGGCAGACGCGCCGGCCGGGAACTCCTGGAAAAAGGTGCACGGGATATTATGTAATCTATGAGACTTACCAGAAATTATTGGTCGTGTTAAGTCACGTATGAAATGTCGGACGAAACCTGTCAGCACCCACTGGATCTGACAGCGTTGGTTTTTGTGAGAAAATCGCTTTGTAATCAATTTTTTAGAAATTTCAGTAATCAATTCAAGAACAATCACCCGGTTACGTTTTTGCACGCAAAACACTTACATACCGTATTAATAACACGTCGGCTTGACGAGGCCCAAAGAAAGTTTGCAGCAGAAACCGGGTTACGACCTTTAATCCGGGAGGCAATTACCATTCGGTTTCCTGATGTATCGGCCGCCGTTGTTAATATTGTTGAAACCCACCCGGATTCACCCTGGATATTTACAAGTCAAAATGCTGTTGAAGCCATCGCAAAAGTACTGGATACAGGCCAAATATTGTCCCGGCCACCTGCAGTCTATGCAGTTGGCGATAAAACAAAAAAGGCGCTGCAAAAATTTGGAATTCAGGCTAAAGCACCAAAAGATGAACAAAACGCGGAAAACCTTGCCCGTCTCATTTTAAACGGGCAGCATCCGGATGCATACATTTATTTCTGCGGTAACCGCACACTTGGAACGCTTCAAAAAGAGCTGAGAAAAGAGGGCCACACGGTTTTTGAAACTGAAGTTTACGAAACGGCATTACTGCCTGTAGAACTGCCCGATGAACCGGTTGAAGCCATACTCTTCTACAGCCCAAGTGCCGTTGAAGCATTTGCAAAAGGAGCCGGGTTTTCCGGCAATCTGCCACACCTGTTTGCCATTGGGCCAACTACCGCCAAAGCACTCGAAAAGCAAACCCGGCAAAAAATCTTCATATCCCCCAAGCCGGATACTGAGGTATTTTTGAAATATGTGAGCCTGGTTTTAAAAAATCGGAGTTAAGTAAATTTTTTATGCACATTTCACACAACGGGTGGTATAAGGCATAATTTTCAGCCGGCCATACGGAATTTCTCCGCCGCATTTCAGACAGTTGCCGAGCTCGCCCTTATCTCCCCGCTCCTTCGCACGCTCCAGTTTTTGAAGAATTCTCTTTTTTTCCCGCAGTGCCGATTCATTTATCGTTTTATTGTTGATCGCATCCATTCGCGACAACCTTCCGTAGGCATTATCCGGGGAAATCGGTTTGGTAAGTTCCTGCAGTTCTTTGATCTCCTCTTTTGTCTCTTTGATGCTTTCATCAATCAAATTTTTAATCTCTTTTCTTTCTTTCTCAGTCATGATTACTAAATACTGTTCACGTTTAATCTTTTAAAATGCGCTTGTCGAGTTTATCTGTATCTGAAAATACGAATCGGTTTGACCAATTGATGCCAAGAAATACAGACAGGATCGTGCCTGAAAATATTGCAAGCATAATCATAATCTGGTACATGATGGCGGTCATAGGCGAACTCCCGCTCAAAATCTGCCCGGTCATCATTCCGGGCAAAGATACCAGGCCAATGGTTGCCATGGTAGCAATTGTCGGGTTTGCCGATCTTTTCAATGCTCTCTGATAGAACGGATACAGAGCCTCCTGTCGTGTGGCTCCTGCAGAAAGATAAAATTGATATCTCTCACGGTTCTCTTTCAGGCTGTAATAAAAATCATTAATCCCGATTACATTACTTCGCAGACAGTTGCCTAAAACCATACCCGTAACGGGTATCGCGTACTGTGCCTGTAAAAATTTCGGGAGTTGTATTACCAGTTCAAGAAAAAAGAGATCGATCAGAATGATCCCGAAAAAAGTTGCGCCGAAAATGGGTAGAATCAGAGACCATGTCCGGTTAAGCTCGCTGCGGTCAATGGTTGCAAAATCTGCAACAACCACCATGATCATAATCCAGGCCAGATTCACCCATGCATTGTCTAACTCAAAAAGATATTCAAGATAATAACCGACAAAAAGCAGCTGAACTGTCATTCTAAGAGTAGCAATGGCAAGTTTTTTATTCAGGCCCGTTTTATACCACCATAAAATAACTGCCGGTAAAATCAGGCTAAGAAAACCGATTCCCAGCTGCCACCAGCTCAATTGAATTATATCCATGAAATGAGATTAAGTATTTTATTTTTTTGATTTTACTTCCAGCTCAACAACAGTTTCACAATACTCCAGCCAAACCGGATCGTGAGAGGTTGATATAATAGTAAGCCCGCTCTTGTTTTGAAGTAACTCTGTCATCTTTCTGACAGATTCTGCATCAAGGGCCGACGTCGGTTCATCCAGAAAAAGAACGGGCCGGTCGAGCAACAGGCAAATGGTTAACCCGATCCGCTGTCGCTGGCCGGTTGAAAGATCCCGGAAGTTTTTTTCAAGAACAGAAGCGTCAAGGCCAAGTTCATTTAATATCAATTCAGCATCGGATTTCTGAAACCCCCGTGAACTGTTATTCTTAAATTCAAGCGGAAATTTTACCACATCCATCACCCTGCCGCTGCCCAGGTTTAAATCCTGGGGAAGCCATGCGGACTCGCTGCGCAATTGCTTTACGGTTTCAGTATTCATCGGTTCACCCTTATAACGGATTTCTCCGCTGTCCGGCTGTTCAAATCCCAGTAACAGTTTCAGAATCGTTGTCTTTCCCGAACCTGATTCACCCTTAAAGGCTGCAACATCTCCCTGGTCTATTTTCAGACTGAAATCCTCAAAAATAATTTCCTCTCCATACTGAAATGAAACCCGGTCAAATAAAAATAACTCTGTACTCACGCTGCAAATATCGATTTGGTGATTAAGCGGCGGATCAAGAATTTTCAATTAATACACCAAATGATTTCCGTCGCTTAAACCACTTGTTATCTTTCAATCACCCAAATATTTCGAATTCAGGTCCTTCCACTCATCCGTTTGTATGAAATCGAGCAGAATCTTATTGATCTCGTTACGATATTCACTGTTCTGAGGTAAGGCAATACCATAGTACTGGTCATTAAACGTATTTGGTAAAACCCGGACCCTGTTTCTGAAATCCCGCTGTGCATAAAATCTGATTATCGGCGCATCGTGCACGAACGCATCGATCTCGTCACGCTCTACCGCACGCAGTCCTTCTTCAATGGTTCCGTAGGTATCGGCCTGGATTTCTTCATCCAGGAGAAAAGTGAGAGTTGCTGAATTTTCAAGAGCGCCGACTCTCACAAACGGTAAATCCTCAGGTCCGCCTACCCGCGTTTCAAGCTGCGTCACCGTCAGGCTCGATGCTATTGAAGCCGTAAAAAAAGATACCACAATAATAGCAGTAAACATCCAGATAAATCCGATCAGACGACCCCAGAATGTCCGGGGTGATTTGTCGCCGTATCCAACGGTTGTCATGGTTACTGCTGCCCACCAGAAACCACTGCCGATCCCCTCTGATGCTGATCCTCCAAACTCTTCGCTGTTCTCATTTCGCTCAAAAATCCAGACAAGAAAACCCCAGACAAACAGCAGGCCCAGTAACAGAAAAACCACCCATAAAAAATCTTTTGAAAAAACAGCCTTCACTGCTTCTAAAAGCCCTGCCGGTTTATAGGATGTTGCAATTCCAAGTCCTGTAATTATATAAGGATGTGTGAAGTTTATTACTTCTTCCCTTTCGGATGTTATGGTCAAAGCAGATGCTGAGGCAAAAAGATTGTCATCCGACACCCCGTCAATCATCCCCTGAATACTCTCTTCCCGATAGCTGTACTCAAGATCCAGTTCATTTGCTACATGTTTCCATAATGCAATAGTTATGCCGCTATAACTGCCGTTGTCATCTTTTATCACAAAGGGCGGAACAACCCGTGTGCCAATTACTTTTTCATCCTGCTCAGATTGAATAGAATTTACTGCTTTTGATGCATCGGGCAATGAAAAAATTAACATAACCATCAGTATCATGAAACCTGATCTCCGTTTTTTCATATCTGCTATATTGTTTTTTTGAATTAGACAGATCTCAAAATAAAAATTCATTCCGTAAAAGCTATGATTGTTTTGATATTCCCTTCAAATCTGAAACCAAAAGTTTTGTACATTGATTTGATGAACGATCACATCAGCAATACTAAGAAATGAAAACCTTTATCTTATTAACTGCCATACTTTTACCGATTATGTTGTCCTGCACTGTTAAACCTGTCGCGGAAACCGAACCGTCACCGGCTGAATTAAACCGGGTGTCGCATATGAGCAGTGCAACCGGAGAAGAGAGGGATTACTTTTTGTATCTGCCGGAGGGCTATCACAGCGATCCGGAAAAGGAGTGGCCGGTTATGTTATTTCTGCATGGTAACGGGGAAAGGGGTGATGCCAAAGATGAACTTGACTACGTTCTGATTCACGGTCCGCTCTACGAAGCCTGGATTCAAAAAAGAGATCTTCCATTTATTATGATCGTTCCGCAGCTGCCGATGTACGGAATGGATGAGCAGGCTGATTACATCAGGAACAGATCAAAAGATGATATCCCCAAACGCCTTGACGAAGGAGCACCGCCAAGGCCGGAGGAATTTCCAACTCCTCAGCCTATGAACGGATCTCCACTCAACAGCAACATTGTTCTTCCTCCTCAGGGCCCTCCCATGGGTTGGTTTTTGCTGGAAGAGGATCTGATTTTCATGATTGACCGGACTTTATCGGATTTCAATACCGATTCGAAAAAAGTTTATCTTAGCGGCATCAGCTACGGAGGTTTTGGCACCTGGTACATGGCGAGTAAATACCCGGAAAAGTTTGCAGCAATCGCGCCGGTTGTGGGATATGGGCACCCTGAATTAATGCCGCCGATCTCTCAAAATAAGCTTCCGGTCTGGTGCTTTGCCGGCGGCAGGGATTCCGTGGTTCCTGTTGAATTTTTCTACCCCGGCCTGAACAGGCTGGAAGAGCTGGGACACGAAAAACTGCTCTTCACCAATCACGAAGATATGGGACACGATGCATGGAGAAGAGTTTATGCCGGCAGGGATATTTACGACTGGATGTTAATGCATGAATTAAATCCTTAAACAGGGTCTCGTTTCACGAAAGTTTAGTATCAATAAAAAAAAATATCTTATTTAAATAAACTATGAGCCGAATAATTACAAAAGCAGATGAAATTGATTTTTCAATTGGGGACTTACCGGCCATGCTGCAGCCCAATCGTGTTTTAATGGTTAAACCAACCTATTTTGATGTAGAATATGTAATCAATCCACATATGGAAGGATTCATCGGCGGCGTTGACAAAATGCAGGCGCAAAATGAATGGGAACATCTGGCAGATGCATTCCAGGAACTTGGTTATGAGCTTTTCGTTATGGATGGAGTGCGCGATCTCCCGGATATGGTTTTTTCAGCAAATCAAAGCCTGCCTTTTATTGATGAAGACGGTAATCTGAAGGCGGTGATGAGCATCATGCACAGTAAGGAGCGAAAGGAGGAAGTTCCTCATATCGAAGAAACTCTTCAAAAGCTTGGCTATGAAACACTTCATCTGGAAAAAGAGAGTGTAAACGAATTTGAAGGCATGGGGGATGCCATCTGGCATTTCAGACGAAAACTCTTGTGGGGCGGTTATGGTTTTCGGACATCATCGGAAGCTCACCGGCAAATTTCCAGTCTTTTCAATGTTCCAGTCATTGCCCTCGAGCTGACTGATGATTATTTTTATCATCTGGATACCTGTTTCTGTTCGCTGAATGAGACATCCGTGTTAATTTATCCGCAGGCGTTCACAGACGAAGGACTTGAAATTATCCACAAACTCTTTCCGACAGTGATTGAAGCCACAACCTACGAGGCAAAAAAACAATTTGCCGTGAATGCGGCCTGTCCCGATGGCCGAAATGTTTTAATTCAGCAGGGTTGCACGGATGTAAACAGAAAGCTTCGCAATAACGGATTTAGAGTTCATGAATTCAGCACTTATGAGTTTATTAAAAGCGGTGGCAGCGTTTTTTGTATGAAACTGTTGCTGTGGTAAGCTTGCCTTGTAAAAAGGCCGGCAGTAAATTATAACCCTGAACCTGGAATCAATTACTTTTTAATCAAACTATGCGCGGAAAACTCCCATTTTTTTTCTGGATCACACTTTCGGTACTGCTTATTTATGGACTTTCGGTGCCAATTGGCCCGTTACCGGCCGTTGGCTCATTTTTTAATCCTGTTCATGGCTTTTGGGCCAATGCTGAGACAAGAAATCTGGAAGGCACCATTTCCCTTCCGTCCGACATGACCGAAAAACCGGTTGACGTCTTTTATGACGAAAGAGGCGTACCGCATATCTTTGCTCACAATGATGCCGACCTCTACTTTGCCCAGGGTTATGTAACAGCACGCGACAGGCTGTTTCAGCTGGAATTACAGGTTCGCGCTTCCGGCGGTATGCTTTCCGAATGGCTGGGGGAAAATATGGTTGATTACGATCTGAATCAGCGAAGCAGGGGGATGCTTTATGGTGCCGAACAGATGCTTGAGCATCTGAAGGGAACCCAATCAGAAGAGATTGTAGAAGCTTACGGGGCCGGTATCAACGCATATATTGAAAGCCTGCGGCCGGAACAATTTCCGCTGGAATTTAAGCTTTTGGGCGTTGAACCTCAGAAATGGGAACCTCTTCATTCAGCCCTGCTTTTAAAATATATGACTCAGATGCTCGCAGGCCGTAACAACGATGTGACAACTTCGAATGCCAGAGCTTATATGGGAGAATCATTTGTTGAAGAGTATATTACAAAACGATCGAAATGGATGGAACCAATTATACCACCGGAGCGTGACTGGGATTTTGATCCCCGGCAGGTATCAGCACCTTCAGAATCTTTTATTCCACAAATTTCAGGACAGGTTCAGCCCTATGCCCCTGATCCTGATAATGGAAGTAACAATTGGGCTCTGTCCGGCTCAAAAACCAAAAACGGATTTCCCCTTCTTGCCGGGGATCCGCATTTAAATATGTCACTACCTTCTATCTGGTATGAAATACAGTTATATGCTCCCGGTATAAATGTGTATGGTGTCAGCATACCCGGAGCTCCGGGTGTGATAAAAGGGTTTAATGAATCCATTGCATGGTCAACAACAAATACGGGGGCAGATGTAATGGACTGGTATGAAATTGAATTCAGGGATGAATCCCGGAGTGAATATCTCTACAATGGTGAATGGCTTCCGGTTGAAAAAAGGGTGGAAACGATCGAATTGAAATATGGAGATCCGGTACGCGAAACCGTTCTTTACACTCACCACGGTCCTGTTGCAAGTATTACCGGTGAAGAGATGATGACTGATGATATTATCGGGCATGCGTTAAAATGGATTACTCACAAACCTTCAGATGAACCAAAGGCATTTTACCTTCTGAACCGGGCCGCAAATGTCGGCGAAGCGTCAGAAGCCCTGTCTCATTTCGAACAACCCGCCCAGAATTTTGTTGCAGCAGATAACAGCGGAAATATTGCTATGTTTATTGCCGGAAAACTGCCTTTAAAATGGGATGGCCAGGGTATGACTGTGAGCGATGGCCGGAACCCGGATTATGACTGGCAAGGCTGGATTCCAAATGATCAAAACCCGCATGTAATAAACCCGGAGCGCGGGTTTGTCAGCTCTGCAAATCAGTACCTGACGTCTGATTCATACCCCTACTATCTTGGAAAACGGTTTGCTTCTTTCGAGCGTGGAAAAAGAATTAATGATATGCTGCGTGAGGGAGGTGAATTTACAATTAAAGATATGCAGCTTATGCAGCTTGATGATTTCAGTTACCGGGCGCAGGTTATTTTACCAGCCATGCTGGATTATGTCAATACACGATTACTGCCCGAAACCAAGCTTGAAATGCTGCAAGTACTGAAAGATTGGGATTACACCAACAAGGGTGAAAGCGTGGCTCCCACGCTATTCAATAAGTGGCTTGATATCCTTTATGATGAAATCTGGGATGATGAACTGGATGTGTCGTTTCCGCTCAGACGGCCCACCTTGGAACTGACGATTGAAATGCTCCTGGATGACCCGGATGCAAAATGGATCGACAACATCTACACAGAGCAGGTTGAAACTATTTCTGACCTTATAACATCATCATTTGTACGAAGCACAACCGGGCTGGAAGAACGTTTGGGAGAGTTTGGCGAGGCCTGGCAGTGGGCATATTATAATGATACCGACCTGAATCATCTTGCCCGCATTGATGGTCTTGGGGAACTGGATCTTTTTACCGATGGTGCCCGTGAAGCGATCAACGCTATTCGAAGCAGCCACGGCCCCTCCTGGCGTATGGTAGTGGAGCTCGGCCCTGAAGTGAAAGCGTATGGTGTTTATCCCGGTGGACAATCGGGAAATCCCGGATCTGTGTCCTATACCGAATTTGTGAGTACCTGGAACAACGGGGGGCAGTTTGAGCTTCAGTTTTTACGTGAAAAACCTGCAGAAGATGAATTTCCGCTTTTGCTAAAATTCCGGTAAATGGCCCGATCTTGGCTGCCGATGATTGGTTGCCCTGTGAATACCGTCAGCCCGGCGTCTGGGTGGTGGTGAGTTGGCTGGATGGGAATGTGGATTTAACCTTTATTTAAATATGTTGTGCCGGACAGACGGTGGCTTTCCC
>CAZFAJ010000043.1:0-24912 GCA_964517005.1 uncultured Balneolaceae bacterium
GCCTTTCCCGCATTAAAACGGATATTCACCCCATTTGAGAATTTAACCATTTGCGGCACATTCATTAAAGATGATGACCCGCCAGCTCTCATGGACTCGGTTCTGAGAACAGGGTAAGAGGGATCACTCTCTGAATAATCCACGGAAGCAATGTTTCGAATTTCAAGTCCGAGCTCAGCTGCAATCAACTCAGCTTTCTGTTTTGCATTTTCAAGAGCGTTTTTCAGTGATTCTCTGTCTCCCTTTCTGTTTTCTGAAGATTGAAAAGTTGCCTGAAAATTGTCAAAACCGTTTTCAATCAGGGTAACCTGAATCTCTTCGTATGCGTCGAAATCCCTCAATGTTAGCTGCACCGTCTGGCTGGTTCTGTACTCAAATTGCTGGTTATTCCTGATCCGGTTAATCCGAAAAGGTTCAAATACAATGCTTGAGTCCCGTACGCCAAAACCGGCAATAATGTCAACAACCGTATCTTCAAGCTGTTTGTGTTTCTCAAACGCTGAGCCCGGCGAATCCGCAATAATCTGCATGGAAATTTGCAGGGTAATGATATCAGCCGGATAGAAAGCTTCACCCTCAGCCGATATGGAGATTACGGAATTTTGAAGTTTCTCGGTAAGCTCACTCAGGGTTTGGGCATGAGAAATAGTAAAAAAGCAGGTGAAAATGAAGCTGGTAATCAAAAATATTTTTTTCATGAGAATGGGATTAGAATATATATCGTGTTTTTTAGATAGAGTTATATAAAAGTTAAATTAATACAAATCAATTTGTTAAGAGTAAATAAAAATGTGTCAGCTTTATTTAATATCGGAAATAAAATTATGCTTGTGTGTTAATTTGAAATATCCAATATTATGTCATTGTTATGAAAGCGCTTGCAAAATATGTTTAATTAGATTTGTTTCAGTGTTTCATGCACGGATTTATCATAAGCTTTTACCCGTGTTAATAAAGTTTAGTTCCGTCAATTATCAATTATGATCCAATGATATGAAAAGAACGATATATCTACAGACAGTAAACATTCTATTACTCTCATTTCTCTTTTTATTTCCTTTTGAGGATTCATTCAAAGCTCATGCAAAAAAAAGCATGTCAGAACAAACCACTGAAATTTCCGGGTTGGTTACGGATGAGGAAGGATCACCCTTGTCGGGTGTAAATGTCACGGTTAAGGGCAGAGTTGTTGGAACATCCACAAGTGGTGATGGTTCGTTTTCACTCACTGTGCGTCAGGATCCGCCCCTCACTCTTGTATTCAGTATGATCGGTTTCACAACCAGAGAAATTGAAATTACAGAAAACGTAGTTACAGATCTCACTGTTGAGTTAACCGAATCTCCGATTGTTGGCGGTGATGTTGTGGTTTCAGCATCAAGAGTGGAAGAAAATATCCTCGAATCACCAGTTTCGATTGAAAAAATTGATGCAATTGGCGTACAGGAAACCGCCTCCCCGAACTTTTACGATGCTATAGCCAATTTAAAAGGAGTCGATTACAGTGCTCAAAGCCTTACCTTTAAATCAATTACAACGAGAGGTTTTTCTGCTAATGGAAACACGCGGTTTGTTCAGCTTATTGACGGGATTGACAACCAGGCGCCGGGCTTAAATTTCCCGGTTGGTAATATTGTTGGTATTTCAGATTTGGATCTGGAAAGTGCGGAACTGATGCCGGGTGTTGCATCAGCACTCTATGGACCGAATGCATTAAATGGTATTTTGCTGCTAAACAGTAAAAGTCCGTTTGAATATCAGGGTTTTTCCACCAGTATAAAAACAGGAGTGAACCATATAGATTCAAGAGACGATGACACCTCTGTTTATCAGGAGTATTCAGCAAGATTTGCAGATGCCATAAACAATAGATTTGCTTACAAAGTGAACGTATCCTACTTAAGGGCTTCTGATTTTATACCAAGTGATACTCGGGATCAGGGACCGGCAACTCAGGGTGTTTTAGAACGGGGCGCAACTTCAAGAGGTGATAACCGGGTTTACAATGGCGTAAATGTTTACGGCCAGCCTCTCGTAAATATCGGAGATATCGCACGGGGTGTTATAAACGGAAATGATCCTCAAGCGGCCGCGCAAATCGCTGCTATTCGCACTCTATTGCCCGACGGTGAAGCAGGAAATTTTACTCCGACCGGATTTACAGAGTCATCTTTTGTCGATAACACTACGGAAAGTCTGAAGCTTGGCGCAGCAGCCCATTACCGGCTCACTGATGACCTTGAACTTATTGGTCAGTTTAACTGGGGACAGGGCAGTACCGTATATACCGCGAATGACCGTTTTGTACTTAACGATTTTAATATATGGACCGGAAAAATTGAACTGAGTAATCCTAATTTTTTCATCAGGGGATATACCACACAGGAAGATGCCGGAGATACCTTTGCAGCGAATACCCTGGCTTCACTTGTTAATGCTGAAACATTTATCCCGGCCTATTTTCAGACTTTTGCCAACGCCAGAACACAGGGTGCAACGGTAGAAGAGGCTCATCAGACAGCCAGAAACGCTGCTGAAGCTGTTCAGGCTCAGCCGGGGACGGAGGAGTTCGAGCAACTGGCTGATCAAATCAAAGACACACCGATTTCGGAGGGTGGGGCAAGATTTCTGGATGAAACAAAACTCTGGCACGCTGAGACATTGTATAACTTTTCCGAAATCGTAGATCCTTCGAAAGTTGAAATTATCGCCGGAGCGAACTTCCGCAGGTATGATCTCAATTCACAGGGTACTCTTTTCGCCCTGCAGGATGATGGCAGCGAGTTTAATATTGACGAATTCGGAACCTATGTGCAGCTTTCAAAAGGATTTTTTGATGGCAAGCTAAGTCTTCAGGGCTCTGCGAGATATGATAAAAATGAATTTTTTGACGGACAGCTGTCACCCAGATTCTCTGCAGTTTATACAATTGCGGACAATCATAATATAAGGGCTTCATTCCAGCAGGGATTCCGGATACCGGATACCCAGACACAGCTTATAGATCTGGATGTTGTTACCCGAAGGCTTGTCGGCAGCAATTCTATCCTGGTTGACAGATATAATTTTGAGACAAATACGGTTTACCGAACAGAAAGTGTAAATGCTTCGCGGGAGCTTCTTGCAGAAGGCGGAAGCCTGGAAGAGGCACGGGAAATTCTGGAACCCGTTGAGTTTGAAAAATTCAAAACAGAGAAAGTAAATACTGTAGAGGTTGGTTATAAATCTCTGATTGGAAACAGGCTCTTTATTGATGCTTATTATTATTTTAGTTCATACGAGGATTTTATTGCAGAAATAGATTTCACTCAGGCTGTTCCCAATGGATTAAGGGAAGATCCGGGTGATTTTAATGCTGACAGTGATGCAGGGAAGAATGCAATTATTAATCAGAATGTTCCTTTACAGCGGTTTGGTTTTGATGTAAATGCCGATGGTAATGTTAAGGCACAGGGTTTCGGTATCGGAGCTGACTACGTGGTGAATGGCGGATACACGCTGGGCGGAAATGTCTCTTTCAATGAGTTGATCTCACAGGATGATCTGATCGAACAGGGATTCCGTGCCAGTTTTAATACACCGCGCTGGCGTTACAATCTGAAATTAAGAAACAGAAAATTAACAGATAATATTGGTTTTAATATTGTGTACAGATGGCAGGATGCTTTTTTGTGGGAATCATCAATTGGCGAAGGTGTTATCGAAGCCTTTGGTACTCTTGACGCACAAGTTAGTTACAAAATTCCATCGATGTCGACCATTATTAAATTAAGCGGCAGTAACCTGTTGAATAACCGCCACACAACATCAATTGCAAACCCAACAATGGGCGGCATCTACCTGGTTACTTTTACATTTGATCAATTTCTGAATTAAAAAACTATTGCCATGAAATTTTTTCTGAAAATATTTACTGTTTTATTCACTTTGCTTCTTTTTGTAACTGCCTGTGATGGTAAGTTTGATACGCTGGTCAATGAACGGCTGGAGGATAATCCTCTGCCAGATCCGGTAACGGGTGACCCGGGGACCGCAGACTTCAGTAATTTCGTAACCATCGGGAATTCTCTTACAGCCGGTTTTATGGATGCTGCTCTATATAACGACGGCCAGCAAAATTCACTGGGTGTCCAAATAGCACTGCAGCTCCAGCTGGCAGGCGCTCCCGAAACCTTTAATCAGCCCGACATAAACTCTGTGCTCGGGTTTAACACTTCTGTTCCAAACCCGTCTAACGGTACGGTTTTAGGGCGATTTAAGCTCGATACAAGCATCCCGGGTCCGTCACCAACCATTAACGGAGACCCGATCGCTCCGTTTAGTGGTGATACAGGCAGCCTGAATAATTTTGGCGTTCCGGGTGTAGTTGTGGGTCAGCTTTTGACACCTGAAACAGCGATACCGGGTTCACCGGCGTTTAATCCCTTTTATGCCCGGTTTGCATCCTCACCCGGAACATCTACCATCCTGGGGGATGTGGTTGCAACACAACCAACATTTTTCACTCTGTGGATCGGGAAGAATGATGTTCTTGGATATGCACTGAGTGGCGCCACTCGCGATGAGATCCTGACAACGCCCGAAAATTTTCAGCAGCAGTTCGGTGCTGTTATCAACACACTGATGACAAATACCCAGGCAGATGGAATTGTAGGGACGATTCCGCCAATTTTGGCGATCCCCTTTTTCAGAGCTGTTCCATACAATGTAATTGAACTGGATGAACAGACGGCTGCCGCATTAAATCAGGGATTAAGCGGAGTGAATGATGCACTGGATGCAATTGTCAATTTTTTCGGACACCCAAAAGAGGACGCTGAGAGGAGGAAAATATCGTATTCAGCAGGCAATAATCCGGTATTAATTGTTGATCCAGACCTGGAAGACATCGGTTCAAAATTTGATCAGCTGCAGGCAGTAGGCGGTATTAGTGCAGAACAGAGAGCTGCTCTGCAGCCATATGTGCAGTCAAGGCCAATGGAGGTAAATGCTCAAACAGGACCAGAACTCCTCTTGTTATCAGCAGGATCTGTTCTCGG
Organism: uncultured Balneolaceae bacterium; assembly: GCA_964517005.1. GTDB lineage: Bacteria > Bacteroidota > Rhodothermia > Balneolales > Balneolaceae > CAYVBJ01. The sequence goes on from CAZFAJ010000043.1 coordinate 5,040, forward strand.
TACGCTGGCAGACCCTGAAAATCCGCAATCACAAATCGGAGTAGTAATCCCGCTCGATCCCCGATTCCATCTTACATCTCAAAATATTATTGAAATTGAGACTGCACGCGGAACCTTTAATGCGATGATTGAAGGAACGGTAAATGCAGCAAATGAAGGAGGTGTCCGGCTTGGGTTATATGATGCAAATTCACCTGCAGGTGCTTTTGCGGATATTTTCGGGCTGAGCGATGGTGAACTTGGAATCAGGATTAAAGGTACTCTTTTACAGCCTGATTTCAGTCCGAACGGTGTTTTCTCAACAGATGGTGTTCATCCGAACCAGAGAGGAAATACTATTTTAGCGAATGAATTTATTAAAGAGATTGAAAATTCATTTGGCGCTTCGATTCCGGAAGCTGATGCTCTCTTATTGCCAAGTGTACAACTCTGTGCAGGTGATTGCGTAAGCCAGCAGCAACAACCGGGCTCTGCTCCCGTGGCGGAAAATCTTATTCTTATGGGACCGGATAAGGTTTTTTGATCCATATGGCATACTTCCGGTGCTCTCATTATCTGAGTAAATTGGCATACTCATTTTATAGTGTCCATTGGGACCGAAAATGCCAAATGCAGGCGGGTTGGAATGGAAGGCTGAACAAGAAGATTATGGATGTAACTTTACAAGGGTCGCTCCCCAGCCGCCGCCGCCCTCACCGGCTAATTTGAAGCTTATGACGTGAGGGTTTCTCTCTAAAAGGGCATGCACGCCGCGTCTCAGATTCCCGGATCCTTTGCCGTGAATAATTCTGATATTCAGAATATCCCTTTTAAGACATTCATGGATATATTCGTCAATTAAAGTGCTTAAATCCGATGGTTTGAAAGTATGCAGATCAAGAGTGCCGTCAATCGGCAGATAAATTGGATTTTCAGACATGGCAGACCGTTATTTTAATATGTATAAATTGAAATTTATTTTTGGTAAAACAGAGAAGATTTTAGGCTCTATATGGATCCGTTGGGAGCCGGACAGGTTTGTGTGGGTAGCATTATTTGAATTGAAGATCATAACATTTCAACTTATTGCCATCTCTGTATGGCAGTATCACTTATTTTACAGCTAAACAAATCAATGCCCTAAGGCATGAACGAAATCGTAGCCACCGATTAAAATCGGTGGTATGAATGTCGCACCCCAAATGAAAATGCCGTAGGTATGATCCGCTTTATATAGAACTAATAAGTGAGACTTTCAGACCTGCAGCAGATCTGTCAATCTGTTAAAGGTCCACAAGGTAATCAACATAAATCCTCTCTTCTGTAACGGTTTCAATAAATTTAATTGCTTTTTGATGATGCGGATTCCGCGTGTACATTTGAAAGTCGAGATCTGTTTCAAAGTCGGAGATCAATACCACATCATAGGCATCCTCTCCTTCTTCATTTATCTGTATTCCAACTTCAACATTTTTTATCTCTTCAATTGTGGTTCGCAGGCCTTCCAGGATAAGTTTTAACTTTTCCGCATTTCTTTCTTTTGTTGCGCCCTCTGCTTTTTCCTTCAATTTCCACATTACTATATGACGTATCATAATTGACTCCGTGTTTCAGTTAATATTAACGACGTCTGGCAAATTCCAGATCGGCGGGATCTACCTCATCGGCAGATCCGAGAACAACTTCAAGTGAAAACGCACCGGCACCCCACAAAAAAAACTTTGCTTCTTCAGGTTTTTCTGATCTTACCCATTGGTAAACTGAAAGATAACTCTCTGCTACGTCTTTCAGCTGCTGATCCGTCAAATTTTCAGGGTCATCTATTTGGGGTAACGTTAATGAAGTTCCTGAAATAACTCTATTTGGATTTTCCATCTTATCCTTATTCAATTCGTAAATTAACGGCCACAAATATGGATTCCCAAGCTCTGACTGAGCGATTGACCAAAGGTTCTCTCCATCTTCAACAGTAATGCTTTCCGGGCCTTCAGGTTCCGTATCCGGACCAGCCTCCTCAATACCAGCTTCTTCTTCAGTTTCCCTGGAAGGCTCTACTTTCTCCACAGGGGACGGTTCGGTTTCAGGTTCAATGACAGAAACTTCTTCCCTGGCCGACCGGCTTGCAAAATAATAGATAGCAACAATGATTAACAGAAGTAAAAGTATCAGGTAAAGATAGGTATATTTATTTGTATAAAATCTTTTACGAACCGGACTGACCGATACCTGCGGCCGCGGTGCACTTTCTGCTTCGGGAACCACAAGGTCTTCCAGCCGGGGCTTTTTGGACTTAAACCCCGGGTGGGGCCGTTCAATTAATAAATCATTATCATTATCGCCTTCGTCTGTATCCGGAACTTCAATGGTTTCAATCAGTGAACCTGATTTTTCACTCTCTTTTAACGTGGGTTTTTCAATTGGTGATTCTGCCTCAGCCAGATCCCCGGACTCATCAAGAATTTTCGGTTCTACATTCTTGTACAGAAAGTTAACATGCTCACGCAGTTTCTTGTAGGGTGTAAACGCAATTTTATTTTGAGCCGGTATGGTTAATTCTTCGCCTGTCTGCGGATTGCGCCCCTTCCGCTGGTCAATCCACCGAAGTTCAAATTTTCCAAATCCCGAGATTATGACTGAACCGTTTTCCCGCAAACCGGCTTCAATTACTTTCACTAATTCGTGTATAAATTCGGTTGAAAAAGCAACACTCTGATCGGTAGATGCAGCAATTTCATCGATAAGTTCACTGAAAGTAATTTTCTCACTCATTCGACGGCCTCTCAAATTTAAGACGTTCTTTTAAATCTGAAGCCGGGGAAAAATCAACAACTCTTTTTGGCGGAGTGATCAGATATTTTTCGTAGTGCGGATTGTAAACTTTTTTGGGTTCTTTTGATTCTACCGAAAACGTTCCCAAACCGGGAATGGTAAATCCATTTTCCTCGCCAAGATTTTTTGTGAGGACATCAAACGTTTCATGAACCAGTTCATTGGTTTCAGTTTGTGATAATTCCAGCTCGTCTGCGAGTTTATTTACCAGGTCGCTGTAGTTCATGACCAAATTAGTTATTATTTATCGATTAGGAATAACGCAGAGATTTGCGATCCTGAGTCTGATCATCAGTCAAATTTATAATTATAGCCGTATCTGCAGGATACACCCGTAATAAACGAAAAAAATGTGAAAAAAATGAACGATAATCGAGATAGTTTTTTTCTATTATTGAATCAATTTTAAATTATACAATTTGTTATGACTCAGGCACTTAATGTATCCCAAAAATTAATAAACTCTCATCTGGTAAAAGGTTCAATGAATCCGGGTGAGGAGATTGGTATCAAAATTGATCAAACCCTTACTCAGGATGCCACAGGCACTCTCGTGATGCTTGAACTCGAAGCTATGGGGCTGGACAAGGCAAAGACAGAATTATCCTGCCAATATGTAGATCATAATTTACTGCAAACTGATTTTAAAAACCCCGATGATCACCTGTTTCTGAAATCAGCTGCCGAAAGGTTTGGGATATGGTACAGCCGTCCCGGAAATGGTGTTAGCCATGCTATTCATACCGAAAGATTTGCTCGGCCGGGAAAAACAATGGCAGGGTCTGACAGTCACACGCCGGCGTCCGGCTGTATGGGAATGCTTGCTTTGGGAGCCGGAGGACTGGACGTAGCATTTTCAATAGCGGGTGAACCCATGTTTTTAAAAATGCCGAAAGTGCTGGGTGTTAAGCTTACTGGTAAAATGCCTGACTGGGTGAGTGCCAAGGATGTGGTTCTGGAAATGCTAAGGCGATATGACGTGAAAGGAGCCAGGGGATTTATTATTGAATATTACGGTCCCGGATTAGAAGAGCTTTCAACGATGGACCGGCACGTAATTGCCAACATGGGAACTGAAATGGGAGCAACATCAACCGTTTTTCCATCCGATGAGGAAGTGCAGAGATTTATGAAACAGCAGGGCAGAGAAGATGAGTGGATTGAGTTAAAAGCAGATGAAGGAGCAGAGTACGACCAGTATGAAGAGATTGTACTCGATGAAGTTGTGCCGCTGATTGCACTGCCGAGCAGCCCGGGTAATGTAGTACCAGTATCGGAAGTTGAGGGAGATGAAATCTACCAGGCTTATATCGGATCCTCGGCGAATCCCGGCTTTCGTGATTTTTGGATTGCGTCGGAAATTGTGACAGGTAAAACTGCAAATGAAGATGTCAGTTTTGATGTCAACCCCACATCCAGGCAAATTATTGAGAACATGGTGAAATCTGGCGCGATGCTTCAACTGGTTCAATCCGGGGCGAGGATTCATCAGGCTGGCTGTAACGGTTGTATAGGAATGGGACAGGCACCGGCATCGGGCAGAAATAGTTTGCGGACAGTTCCGCGTAATTTTCCGGACAGGTCAGGCACAAAAGAAGATACAGTGTTTCTTTGCAGTCCTGAAACTGCTGCAGCATCAGCACTGACCGGGAAAATTACTGATCCCAGAAAACTTGAAGACTTATATGATATGAAATATCCGAAATATTCGGATCCGGATGATTATATCATTAATAAAGAGATGCTCCATGCACCCAAAACAAACGGTCAGGAAAAGAAAGAACTGGTAAAAGGCCCGAATATTTCCACAATGCCTGATTTTGAAAAACTGGCTGATTTTGAAGTTCCGGTTATTTTAAAAATGGGTGACGATATATCAACTGATGGAATTTTAAAAGCCGGAGCCGAAGTGTTACCCTACAGAAGTAATATACCTGAGATCAGTAAGTTCTCCTTTACTGTGATAGATGAAAACTTTTATGACAATGCAATCGAAGCTAAAGAAAATCACGGCGGACATATTGTTATTGCAGGAGATAATTATGCACAGGGCTCAAGCCGGGAGCATGCGGCAATTGCACCCCGTTATCTTGGACAAAAAGCTGTAATAGCTGTCAGTTATGCGAGAATCGGATGGCAAAATCTTATTAATTTTGGAATTCTTCCACTTGAATTTGAAAATCCTGATGATCTGAAAGATATAGATGAGGGTGATATCCTGAAAGTTGAAAACGTAAGGGAACAGGTGAAGGAATCAGATCAAATTTTAATCTATAATCAAACCAAAGAGAGTGAAATTAAAACAAAGCTTTCACTCAGTGACAGACAGCTTGAAGCAATATTAGACGGCGGTATCATCAACAACTTCAGGAAGAAAAAAAATAATGAATAGCATCACAGATTCTAATCTGCTGAACAACTGAAAAAACATTGGTTAACATTGTCAATTATTCGTTAAGAACGACATTGTTATGAAATGTTTAAATGAACCCGTAACTTTACTATTCCTTAGTTACACTGAATAGATATTTTATTATGAATGACGAAAAAATTGTTTTAGAATCGATCCCGGATAACGCCGACGTAAAAGATGATATGGGCGATAATCACGTTGGAACATCAATAGAAACTCCACTGAGAGATGATGCTTTTAATCTGAGTGATGATGAAAAAATCCAGATTATCAGCAGGCATTTCAAGTCAATCATGGAAACGATGGGACTTGATTTAAATGATGAAAGCCTGAGCGGAACGCCAGACCGGGTAGCTAAAATGTTCATTAATGAAATTTTTTCAGGACTGAAACCTGAAAACAAACCGGTAGCAAGAAAATTTGACAACAAGTATGACTATGGAGACATGGTCGTAGAGAAAAACATCCAGGTAACTTCATTCTGCGAACATCATTTTCTTCCGTTTATTGGTAAGGCTCATGTAGCATATATCAGTAACGGATCGGTTATCGGGTTGTCAAAAATCAATCGTATTGTTGACTATTATGCAAGACGGCCACAAGTACAGGAGAGACTGACCCTGCAGATTGCAGATGAACTTCAAAATGCAATGGATACTGAAGATGTTGCCGTATACATAGACAGCAAACATCTCTGTGTATCCACCAGGGGTATCAAGGATACCACAAGCAGCACTGTTACAGTTGATTACCGGGGCGCATTCAAAGAGAAAAATGTGCAGCAGAGATTTATTGACTATATAAAGAACGAAACGGAATTGTAATCCGGTGAAAATGGCGGATATTATTGAACGGTTTCCAATATCGATTTACAATAGTTTAACCAGAAAAAAAGAGCGATTTGAACCGATAAATCCGCCAAATGTGGGGCTGTATGTGTGTGGTCCCACTGTTTACGGAGATCCTCATATTGGGCATGCACGTGCTGCTATTACTTTTGATGTTGTACTCAGGTATCTTCGCAGCACCGGCTACAAGGTCAGGTATGTACGCAACATCACTGATGTAGGCCATTTGGAGGATGAAGAAGCCGGGAGCGGCGAGGATAAGATTGCCAAGAAAGCCCGCCTCGAAAAGGTGGAACCGATGGAGATCGTCCAGCATTATACCAATAGCTATCACGATGGCATGGACGCCCTGAATTGCGTACGGCCGGATATTGAGCCTTCTGCAACCGGTCATATCATTGAGCAGATCAAAATTATTGAAAAAATTCTTGAAAACGGCTGGGCCTATGAAGTGAATGGGAATGTCTATTTTAATCTCGAAAAGTATGCGGAATCTGAAAATTACGGCGAACTTTCAGGAAAGGTTTTGGATGAACTGAAATCCGGATCGAGAGACACAGAAGGCATTGAAGAGAAGAAAAGCCCGCATGATTTCGCTCTCTGGAAAAAAGCTACACCCGGACACATTATGCGCTGGGATTCTCCCTGGGGAGAAGGGTTTCCGGGATGGCATCTTGAATGTACAACCATGAGCACCAAATACCTGGGGGAGCAGTTTGATATTCATGGCGGAGGGCTCGATTTGCAGTTCCCTCATCATGAAGCTGAGATTGCCCAAAGCAAGGGAGCTTTTGGAAAACAACCGGCAAAATATTGGATGCACAACAATATGATTACTATTGATGGGTCAAAGATGAGTAAATCAGCCGGTAATTTTATTACACTCGATCAACTGTTTCATGGAAATCATGAGCTGCTTGAAAAGGAGTATGATCCGATGGCGGTTCGGTTTCTGATATTGCAATCGCACTATCGCAGTAAAATAGATTTCTCCAATGAAGGCCTTCAGGCAGCAGAGAAAGGACTGTTACGCTTAATGAATTCCGATAAAAACCTGAACAATCTGCCTGAAGAGAAGCTGGGCGAATCCAGCGAGCTGGACCGGGAGTTGAATGATCTTGCTGATCAGTGCTACCAGAGGATGAGTGATGATTTTAATACGGCGCAGGCTCTTGCGGCTCTGTTTGATATGACATCAGTCATCAATGCATTTTACCATCAGCAAAAAGATTTAAGTAAAGTCTCTGAAGAAGCATTTGAGAATTTTAAAAATGTTTTTAAAAGTTTTGCGTTTGATATCCTCGGGCTTAAAACCTTAAAGTTGCAGCAGGACAGTAAAACCGAAGAACTGGTTCAGTTGTTGATTAATATTCGTAATGAAGCAAGGCAGAATAAAGATTTCGAAACATCAGATAAAATAAGGGATGAACTCGCGGATATTGGTATCGCCCTAAAAGATGAAAAAAGTGGTAAAACTACGTTTCAGATAAATGAGTGAAAAAGTAAATCTTGTCATATCATGGTTACTCGTTAAGCTGGTGAGGGTTTATCAGCTGACTATCTCGCCCTGGTTAGGTCCAAGCTGCAGGCATTATCCAACTTGTTCGTCCTATATGATTGAGTCTATACAGGAATGGGGTGCGGTGAAAGGATTTTGGATGGGAATCAAACGCTTGTCTGGCTGCCACCCGTGGGGTTCCGATGGTTACGATCCGGTCCCTAAAAAAGATCAGCAAAAAAATTAAAGCCATGAGTGAAGATCTGTTTCATAAAAGAATTAACACCAAACAGATAGAGTTAGGCACCGGCTTTGCTCCGAAGTTTGACGAAGATGGACTTATTCCCTGCATTACTGTCGATGCCTCTGATAAAGAAGTTCTGATGTTCGCATGGATGAACATGGACGCAGTAAAACAGACGATTGAAACCGGTAAAGCAACTTACTACAGCCGCAGCAGAGATAAAATCTGGGTAAAAGGAGAAAGTTCCGGAAGATCACAATATGTGAAAAAGATTTTGGTGGATTGTGATCAGGATGTACTTCAGCTTCAGGTTGAAATGGAAAAACAGGGCAGCTGCCATAACGGGTTTAAATCCTGTTTTTACAGGGTACTGGATAGCGAATCAGGCAAGCTGCGATTTACATCTGAACCGGTATTTGACCCCGATTCAGTCTATCAAAAAAAGAAGTCCTGAGTTTAAGGAAGATATTTTTTGATCCCGGGCTCAGTCAAAAAATTTATAAAATTTTGTGTCACCGGAGAGAGAAGCTTTTCTTTTTTATAGAGTATATGCCAATGGGTGGTAACAGGAAAATTGCTTATATCAATCGAATCAATTTTATTCAAGGCTTTTTCAGTGATCAGGCTCAGCTCAGAGATCATTGAAATTCCGATTCCAGCCATAATGGCCTGTTTAACTGCCTCATTGGTTCCCAGCTCCATCGTTATTCTCGGATCGATGCCTGCTTTTTGAAAAAGGGACTCCATGACCATTCTTGTTCCGGAACCTTTTTCACGAAATATAAAATGTTCATCTCCCAGTTTCTTTAATGAGTTGATTTTTTTACCTGATAACGGATGAGCCGGATGAGAAGCCATCACCAGTGGATTTTCAAGAAAAGGAATTGATTCAATGGTGTCATCATCAGGAACTTGTGTAAGTATTGCGATACTGTACTGATTCTCCTGGAGATGAGATAAAACCTCATTTCGGTTGGTGACTTTCAATGAAATTTCGATTTTTGGAAAACGTTTTTGGAATTCACCGAGAAGATATGGTAAATAATATTTGGCTGTGGATGCTGCCGAAACTGTCAGTTTTCCTTTTAGCCCGCCTTTTAACTGTGATGCAGTTGCCTCAAAATGTTCTTTCCCTTCGGAAAGTCTGATACAAAAACGATGAAACTCTTCGCCGGCTTCCGTAAGGTACAATTTTTTCCCTACGATATTGACTAGTGGTATATCAACCGCTTCCTGAAGCTGTTTCATTTGAATAGATACTGCCGGCTGAGTCATATGTAGTGCTTTGGCAGCCCGGGTCATGCTGCGATACTCGGCAACCGAGAGAAATATGTTAAGTTGATGTAGTGTAAAATTCATAAACTTATATTTATTATTTACATTAAATGTATTAATTATCATTAATTATTGAAAGACCTTATTCTTTGCGTAAATAAATTCAAACAAAAACAATGAATATGAGTCAGAAAACTAAGATTACGATTGCATACGGTGATGGTATAGGTCCTGAAATTATGAAATCAACACTTGCCATTTTGAAAGAGGCGGGGTCTGAAGTGGAAACTGAGACGATTGAAATCGGAGAAAAGTTATATAAAAACGGCCTTAAAGCGGGTATTGAAAAATCTTCGTGGGATGTAATCCGCAAGAACAAAATTTTCTTAAAAGCTCCGGTAACCACTCCTCAGAGTGGCGGTGTGAAAAGTTTAAATGTGACGCTTAGAAAAACGCTGGGACTGTATGCGAACGTCAGGCCTTGCAGAGCATATTCACCATGTATTAAAACCAAACATCCTGACATGGATGTTGTGATTGTCAGGGAAAATGAAGAGGATACATATGGCGGAATTGAGCACCGGCAAACTTTTGAAGTTTATCAGTGTTTGAAATTGATTACCCTGCCTGGTACGGAACGGATTGTCAGATATGCTTTTGAATATGCCAGAAGAAATAACAGGAAGAAGGTCACCTGTTTCACAAAAGATAATATTATGAAACTTACCGACGGATTGTTTCACGATGTATTTAAAACAATTGCTTCTGAGTATCCGGATATTGAATCTGAGAATATGATTGTGGATATCGGCACGGCGAGACTGGCTGATACACCTGAAAGATTTGATGTAATTGTATTACCCAACCTTTATGGAGATATCGTTTCAGATGTTGCCGCACAAATTGCAGGTTCGGTTGGCCTGGCTGGTTCCGCAAATATCGGAGATGAATGTGCTATGTTTGAAGCTATACACGGTTCTGCACCGGATATTGCAGGCAAAAATATGGCTAATCCATCCGGACTCCTAATGGCTTCCGTTATGATGCTTGTGCATGTGGGTCAGCCTGTAGTTGCTGCCCGAATTCACAATGCCTGGCTGAAAACGATTGAGGATGGAATTCATACTGCGGATATTTATAATTCCGATCATTCTGCAAAAAAAGTTTCAACCGATCAGTTTACTGAAGCGGTTATCAGCCGCCTGGGGCAAACTCCGGAAGAACTGCCTGAGGTGAATTATCCGAAAGATGTTCCTGAAATTAATGTGGAGCTAAAACTGAGCCGGACTCATCAAAAGCCGTCGCTCAGTGTAAAACGGGAATTAAAGGGAGTTGACGTGTTTGTCTACTGGGAGCCGGATCATACGGAAAAACTGGCAAAACTCTTGCAAAAAGGTATAGGCGATAAATTCCGGTTAACCATGTTCACAAATCGAGGCACAAAAGTTTGGCCAAACGGCCTGGATGAAACATTTTGTACGGATCACTGGAGATGCAGATTTCAGTCTGTCAACGGTGGTATCCATCAAAAAGAGCTGATTCAATTGCTTTCAAATCTTGACAAAGAAAACCTCGACATAATCAAAACAGAAAACCTCTATGAATTCGACGGTGAGAGAGCCTATTCACTCGGACAAGGTGAATGAGTTACCATCTTCCTTAAGTGGAAAAAAATGTGTACTTGCTACTAAGCATGGCAAGGAAAACGCCTTGCAGGGATTGTTTAGAACCGGGCTGGATCTGCAAATTGTTACTCCCAAAAATATAGACACGGATTCTCTTGGAACATTTACAGGGGAAGTGCCCCGAAAGCAAAGAACGATTGAAACAGCAATCCGCAAAGCAAAGCTGGGAATGAAATTGACGGGAATCAAAACCGGAATGGCGACCGAAGGTACCTTTAGCCCTGATCCCATTGCTCCGTTCATTAAATTGCATTCAGAAACAATCGTGTTTATTGATGAGTCATTGGGTATTAAGATTCATGAAACTGCCCATTCATACGATACTCCTTTTGATTCTTTTACGTGTGCCGGCTTTGAGGAGATCAGAGAAAAAATGGATAAAACCGGTTTTCCTTCTCATGCTATGACGGTAAGGCCTGAAAAAACCGGATGGATTTCTAAGATTCATGGAAATGCCAAGATTTATAAAGGAATTCGAAATTATGACCAACTTGAAAAGGCTATAAAAAATTGTTGTAAAGCTTCATCAACAAAAAAGGCGGTAGTTGAAACCGATGTGCGTGCCCACATGAATCCAACACGCATGCACTTTATCAGGGAATTGGGCAGCCGGTTGCTCGTGCGTCTAAAAAGCAAATGTCCTGATTGTGGTGTTCCCGGCTGGGGTGTTGTACTTAAAAAGGCAGGTTTGCCTTGCGGAATATGTGGCCTGCCAACGGATATGATTTTGCATGAAGTTAAAATATGTTCAGCTTGTAATCATTCAGAAGAGTCAGGAAGATCCGATAATTTGAAATTTGCAGATCCAACCTATTGTGCAAATTGTAATCCCTGAACGGAGAGTCAGCCTGCATTTCTTTATGAGTAATGTGGGTTTGATCAGGCAGGTTCTGAAGCTTCATGAAGGCCTGATGTAATTTCCAGGTCTTTAAGCAGACCGGTTTCCATGTCGTAAATCCATCCGTGTACCCAAAGTTCCCGTCCGTCTGCCCATTCCTGTTGAACAAACGGATTCTGACAGACATTATGCACCTGCTTCTTTAGATTTAATTCGACTAAGTAATTTACTCTTTCATCTTCTGAACTGATCTCATTAGTTTTTTCACGATTTTGATCATAAATTTCCCTGACATTTCTGAGCCAGTTATCGATAAGTCCGAGTTTTTGATCTCCCATTGCGGCTTTGATGCCTCCGCATCCATAATGGCCACATACTATAATATGTTCAACCTTTAGCACTTCAACGGCATATTGAAGTACCGATTGACAATTGATATCGGAATGTAAGACAAGGTTGGCAATATTACGGTGAACAAACATTTCACCGGGACCCAATTGTGTAATCTGGCTGGCGGGAACACGGCTGTCTGAGCAGCCAATCCAGAGAAAACGCGGGTGTTGCTCCTTAGAAAGGCGGTCAAAGAATTCAGGCTGATTCTTTTTTATCAATCCGGCCCATTCCCGGTTTTTTTGAAAAAGATTAGAAAGTGGATTCGTTGTTTCCATGAATTCTGATGATTAAAGTTTATCTTATCAAATCAATAATTGCACAGCGCCAAATTATTATTAGTGATTAATATAATCTCTTCGCTTATAAAGAAAAAACTTGCATATGAATACCTAAGTGTGTATGATTGTACACACTTTAAAAAATAATCATCTGATGAATAAAGGAATAACTGTTGCGGCATTATGGGATAAAATCGGGTTAAGTGTGTCTGGTATTTGTGCCATTCACTGCCTTCTTTTCCCAATTTTCATTACAACTCTTCCGCTGTGGCCGATGGCTTTCACAATTCATGAGTGGGCACATCCTATGTTTATTGCGACGCTTGCTCCTGTAACTTATTACGCAAGTAAACGAAGCTACTTTGAAAAAGGAATTACCGTGGCCCTTGCAACCGGTTTTTTTCTGATTTTAACAGGCTGGCTGGTTGGGCATTATCTTATTGGCCTCTGGTTTGAATCCGCTGTTACACTTTTAGGAAGCGGGATACTCATTGCCGGCCACTGGATGAATTACCAACACCACAGAAACTGTAAAAATAAAAATCACGAACATCACCCTGAAGTAAAAAATCTGGAAGTACATTGAAAAGATTAAATTTTACACTTGACGATGATACGGTTCAATTACTCTCAAAATTGTCTCAAAAATACTATGAGGGGAATAAGTCGCAAACCGTCAGGGCGGCTCTTGAAAGCCTTGCCACTCATGCTAGTCACGATGGCTGGGTCATTACCGGTTATACAACTTTAAAGATTGATAATAATACACCCTGTCACACTTGTGGAAAAGAGTACAACAGTGGAGATATGCTCTATAAACCAGTTTTTGAGAGGGGAGTAGGCAGTTCAGCTTTGAAAAAAATCCCGGAAGAAGATTGGGTTGAATGTCATCATTGTGTAGAAGAGAAATTTTAAAACGGTTTAATGTCAATTGTAAAACTTGAAAAAGCTGCCCATCATTATGATACGGAGAACATTGTCCGGTTACCGGATATGGATCTGAAGCAGGGAGAACAGTTGCTTGTGCACGGGCTTTCAGGGAGCGGAAAATCAACCCTTTTGCATATTATTGCAGGATTGCTGAGTCCGTCTACCGGCAGGGTGATCATAAACAACACAGAAATATATTTCCTGCCGGAAAGCAAACTGGATAAGTTCAGGGGCCGGCATATTGGAGTAATTTTTCAACAAATGCATCTTATTGATTCACTGTCTGTTTTTGAAAATATTCGTCTTGCTCAATATCTGGCTGGAGTGGAACAAAATGAAAGCAGAATTTATGAAGTTCTGGCACAGCTTGAGATTCCTGAAAAGGCAAATTCATGGGTGAATGAATTAAGCCAGGGCGAAAAACAACGGGTATCGATTGCACGGGCTGTTGTAAACGATCCAAAACTGATACTGGCTGATGAACCCACTTCCAGTCTTGATGATAAACGCAGTGAACAGGTGATTTCACTTTTGAAGGATCAGGCCGCAAGGCATCACGCAACTCTTATCATTTCAACTCATGATCAGCGTGTGAAACATCACTTTGATAAACATATTGAGATAAAGCAGCCGGAGGTAATAAATTCTTAATATGAACTTGTTTAAACTAAGTATTTCCTATTTACGAAGAAGGCCGCTTAATACACTGCTGAATATTCTTTTGCTCTCATTTGGTATTGCCACCATAACGGTTTTGCTGCTCTTTTCATACCAGGCAGAAGAAAATCTGCATAAGAATGCGAGGGGAATTGATGTGGTTGTAGGTGCCAAAGGCAGCCCGATTCAGCTGATTCTTTCGAGTGTTTTTCATATTGATTCGCCCACCGGAAATATCAAACTGAATGAAGCAAAAGAGCTGATCAGCAACCGGATGGTAGAGTCAGTAATTCCGCTTGCCCTGGGGGATAACTACAAAGGTTACAGAATTGTCGGAACAACAACTGCGTATATTGATCACTATGGTGCCGGAGCAACGGTGGGAACTATCTGGGATCATGAATTTGAAGTTGTAATCGGATCGGATGTTGCCTTGAGGGAAGAACTGAAAATCGGAGATGATATAATCAGCAGCCACGGGTTAAGCGAGGGAGGAGTTGGCCACCATGACCATGAACTGAAAGTGGTTGGCATCCTTGCACCTTCGGGAACAGTGCTCGACCGGCTGATACTCACCGGAGTTGAAACCATGTGGGGAATTCATGATAATGGTGACGCGTCTGAATCAACCGATGACGTTGCTTTGGATGAAGAAAACCATGGTGAAGATGAGTCTGATCATGCTGATCATGAAGACGGGCACACAGATCATGGCCATCAAGATGACGGTCATGATCAGGTTCATTCAGATGATATTCATGATGACGGTCATGATCATTCGCACGGCAGGCCAATCACCGATCAAAGCTTTCTGGCTGAAAAGTTCATGGACGAAGAACTCACGTCCATGCTGATTCAATATACATCGCCCATTGCTGCAGCTCAGTTTCCCCGGTTTGTAAACGCCGAAACATCGATGCAGGCTGCTTCGCCGGCTTTTGAAATCACAAGATTACTCAATTTACTTGGTATCGGCCTGGATGCAATCGAAATATTTGGGTACATATTGATACTGGCTGCTATTCTTGGAATATTTATTGCATTGATGAATTCCATGCGAGAAAGAAAATATGATCTGGCAATTATGCGTACACTTGGCGGTTCACGGTATAAGTTGTTTTCACACATTATTCTTGAAGGAGTAATTATCGCAATGACAGGAGGCCTTCTGGGAATTTTGCTGGGCCATTTGGCTGTTGAAGGTATCGGATACTGGATGGCAGAGGCACAGCAATTTGCTATCCGCGGATTCGTTATCCTGCCAGGTGAGTTAAGAATTTTTGCATTAGCTCTCGGAATTGGTATTATATCATCAATTGTACCGGCCGTACAGGCTTATCGAACCGACATCGCTGAAACGCTATCTAAATCCTGAAAACCATGATGAAAAAAATAACATTGTTTCCCGTATTTCTTATCATTTTTTCTATATTCAGCGGTTTTACGCTGAATACTGAAAAGGAAGCTGATTCTGATGATAGCGAGATTATTACCATCAAATGGGAAGTTCTTGCAAACGTGGAATGGAAATGGGATGGTGATTTCTATGAAGCGGTATTCAGTAAAGAGGCCAAAGAGCTGGATGGCAAAGAAGTAATTGTGGAAGGATTTATGTTCCCGCTTGAATATACCCGTAAACACAAAACGTTTTTGATCAGCAGTACGCCAATGAGCGGTTGTTTTTTCTGCGGACCGGGAGAGGCAGAATCCATGGTATATGTACTTGCAGATGAGCCAATCGATTACAAAACAACACCCTTTAAAATGAAGGGGACATTCAAGCTAATTGATGACGTAAGCATGGGGATACTCTATCAGCTTGATGATGCAAAACCGGTAAACTAACAACACTTGATTCGCATAAAACGAAATAAAATTCTTCCACTCCTGGCTTTACTTCTGTTGGGAACCGGTTTTGCAACTCTGCAATTTCATGAGTTTATTCATCTTTTTGAAGAAAACAGGAGTTTTGTTGTACATCAGGATGATCATAAAGATGATGACGATCAAGATGAATCCTGTATTTTTTGTGTTTTAAGCAGCCAGCCTTTTTTATCCTTTGATAATCAGTATTTTTTCTATTCGCAATTTACAAGTACGTACTTTGTTGTTGAAGAATACGGATTTCAAAGAGTTATTGCTTATCTCTCCTTTTTATTACGTGCACCACCGGTTCTATAGCACTATCTCACCGGAAACCACAATTTCTGCGGCTTTTTATAACCGGTAATAAAAAATTTTAAATAAATGTGTAATTCACTATTCGGGATATTCCGAACGAAATGCATAATTTTTTTTAAAGCAGGATACCGCGTGATGATCTTGTTTTGGTTTAGGTGAGACGCATCCTGATCTCAGACACCGCCCCGGGAGTATATTTTGCTCCCGGGTACGGGGTTTGATACTCTTCCCAATGTAAATTAAATAACAGATCCGGCAAGTTCATGCTGGATCCAATACAAACCAGCAAATAAATATGAGAGCTTTAAACAAGAAAATACCTATAACCATTTTATGTGGTTTTCTCGGATCTGGTAAAACCACACTTCTGAATCATATTTTAAAACATAATAAAGGAAAGAGAATTGCGGTGATCGTGAATGAGTTCGGCGAGGTAAATGTAGATGCCAAACTTGTTCAGCATACCACTGAAAAGATGATTGAGCTCTCCAACGGGTGCATCTGCTGCACGTTGCGGGGTGATCTGATTGAGGGCGTACATGATTTAATACAAGAGCATGATATTGATCATATCGTGATCGAGTCAACAGGAATCGGGGAACCGATCCCAATTGCTCAAGCCTTTTATGTGCAGCCGGAATTGCTGGAGCTTGAACCTGGTATTCCAAATATACAACACCGCGTCCTTGTGGATGCCATCCTTACCGTAGTTGACAGCTCTCAGTTCCTGGAGATGTACCAGCGAAATACAACGGTAGAGGGAGATGATTTTAACCGCGGTTACGGACAGCTCCTGGCCGAGCAAATTGAGGGTGCCGATATCCTGATTCTGAATAAAACCGACCAGGCGTTGGCATCTCAAATGCAAACATTAAAAGAGCTTTTCTCCACGATGAATCCGAGAGCAGTAATCTACGAATCGGAATATGGGCAAATTGATCCGAAGAAAATACTAAGCACAGGAATTTTTGACATCCAAACCGCTGAACAATCATCGCTTTGGGTAGCCGAGCTGGAGAAAGAACCGGGTTCTGAAGCGGATGAGTACGGCATTGAAACGTATGTGTATACAACGTCCGGGCGATTCGAGGAGCGAAAACTGATTGATACGCTTAACGGAGGATTGCCCTCGAATATCCTGAGGTCGAAGGGACTCATTGCCATCGAAGGTTCTGATGCAGCGTTTCTGTGGAGTCAGGCCGGCAAGTTTTTGCAGTTCGAACAGATCGGTCGTTTCGCAAACCCGGAGCAGGCAAAATCGGAGATTGTATTTATTGGCCAGAATCTCAACCGAAAGCATATATCCACACTGCTTGAAAAAGCAAAAGTGGTTCCAGTGACGTAAGATAGATGACCAAATCATAAACAAAACTCAAAAAAATGTTGAAAGCCGATCAATTAACGAAAAAATACGGTGATATTACTGCTGTGAAGGAGTTGAATCTTGAAGTGAAAGAGGGGCAAATCTACTGCTTGCTCGGCCCTAACGGAGCCGGTAAAACCACAACTGTGAACCTCTTCATGGGATTTACTTCGCCCACCGGGGGAAAGGTGTTTGTCAATGGAAAGGATGTTACTCAACACGCCAGGGAAACAAAACAAATTCTCTCTTTTATTCCGGAAAACCTGGCACTTTATCCCAATCTGACCGGCCTCGAAAATCTTGAGTTCTTCGCGGGTCTCAGTAACGGTCAGCTTTCAGATACAAACTTAAAAAAGCTTTTGAGTGAAGCGGGCCTTCAGCCATCAGCATTTGATCAGAGGGTTGCAGGGTATTCAAAAGGGATGCGCCAGAAAGTGGGAATCGCCATTGCGCTGGCCAAAGACTCTAAAGCTCTGATCCTGGATGAGCCCACATCCGGCCTGGATCCGCAGGCCAGTAACGAATTTGCGCGTTTGTTGGGAATTCTAAGCGAAAGTGGGGTTGCTATTTTAATGACCACCCACGATCTGTTCAGGGCTCGGGAAACGGGGACGAGAATCGGAATTATGAGAGATGGCACGTTGAAAAAGGAATTCAGTGCAGGAGATGTGAAGCACGATGAACTTGAAAAGGTGTACCTGGAACAAATTCATCAAAATGTTCAGGAGGCTTAAATGATACTACGAATTGCAAAAAAGGAGTGGAAAGAGCAGCTTCGCGAAAAGAGATTTCTGGCCGCCGGACTGTTGATACTGCTGCTATTTGGGACAGCACTATTCTCATCAAAAGCCTACTACGAGAAAGAGCAGGATCTGCGCATGCATGCTCAACAGGGAGTTGAAGAGAACTGGTTTAATCAGCGGGATAAAAATCCGCACGGGGCGGCTCATTATGGAACTTACCTATTCAAACCGGAATCGAGACTGGCTCTGGTTGACCGTGGTGTGAACCGCTATGCCGGAACGGCCTTTTTTGTAGAGGGCCACGTCAGGAACGAAGCACAGTTTAGAAAAATAGAGGATGAAACAGGTTTGGTGCGATTCGGCGAACTCACACCTGCTTATATTCTGATAACCCTGATGCCGCTTTTTATCATTTTAATCGGGTTTAATGCCTTTACAAAAGAGCGTGAGGGAGGCACATGGAGGATGCTGCAAAGCCACAATGTCACCATGCGGAAACTGCTGCTAGGTAAATGGGCCGGAGTAACGTTTACCACATTTATGCTCTTTATCCCTCTGTTTCTTTTGATGGGATTGATCATCTACTTTGTAAGCGGAATTGGTGAGTTCAGTCTCACACACTATCTGGTGCTTGGAGCTGTGTACTCTCTTTACTACCTCATTTTCATCAATCTTACGCTGATTGTATCCTGGTTCAGCAAGCGTTCAGGTGCTGCATTCATAACGCTGCTGGCGATCTGGATCGTTGCGACGCTGGTTGTGCCGAAACTGTTTGTTTCGGTGGCGCAGTATATCAATCCGCTGCCCGATACCAACACGGTAGCCGAAATGTACAGGGAAGCCAGGGCCGGGGGTATAGACGGTCACGTTCCTGCCTCGACAAGAGAGCTGGAGAAGAAAGTGATGGAAGAGCACGGAGTAGAAAAGCTTGAAGATTTGCCGTTCAATTTTGCGGGCTACAGTCTGCAGGCCGGTGAAGAGTACGATACAAAGGCGTACAACTATGTGTTTGCACATATCCGATCGGTAATATCCGATCAGGATGCTCTGATACGAAGAGGTTCGCTGCTTTCACCCTTTTTGCCGGTCAGGAATCTTTCCATGGCGATGGCATACACGGACGTAGGAAATCACTGGGATTTTTCGGAAGCCGTTGAGCTCTATCGCCAGGAATTTGTGCTCTATCTCAACGAAGATTTGATGTACAGCTCCCGCACCGGCGAAACCTACCTGGCCGGTAGCGATGTGTGGGCGGCCAAGCCCGATTTCAGCTATGAGTTGCCCGGAATGGGTGAAGTCTTAAAAGCCCAAACCGGGAATGTGCTTCTGCTGTTTGGATGGGTTGGTCTCTCATTTCTGGGGCTTCTTACAATCAGGCCAACATCGAGGGAGGGGTAATCATGATTTCAAAAATCATTCACCTTGAATGGCGGAACCTGACCAGCAATCGGTGGTTTCTGGTTTCCTTTCTGCTGCTGGCTGGACTCATTCTGCTTTCAACGCTGAACCGGAGTTACCACCATGAAAGGTATCAGTCGAAGGCAGATGAAGTGCGGCAGACACAATCGGTGGAGTACCAGAACTTCATTGCCGATCACGATTCCGTAACGGCCGGGTTGAAGGAGATCGACAATCAGCGAATCAACCCGATTTTCCCATTCTCCCTTGAAGTGCGGTTGACCCCGCAAGCTGTTTTTGAACCAACCGGGCTTGCCATTC
>CAZFAJ010000044.1:0-24411 GCA_964517005.1 uncultured Balneolaceae bacterium
ACTAAAAAGCAATTATGCCAATTTACAGCCCAGTTTCGGGGCACCATATCCGTAGCCCATGGTCACTGCACAGCGGTGGCCATGGGGTAGGAGCGGGCGTGGTAAATGGGAGCGCCGTAGGTGCGATATATCCGTATATCTCTACGACAACGATACCGTCTTTATCCGCAAATCTTCTTCGCCCTCTTTGCGCCTTGCCGCCTTTGCGTGAACCCCAAAAAAAAAGAACCTCCGTTTGCACAGAGGCTCTTCTTCGTCATTTATTCCACGGCTTGCAGGTTAATAATCTGCATTTGATTGAGAGAGACAATTCATTCAGAAAATATTCTATAAAAGCTTCACTCCGTCATGCTAACTATGTTATAGTAACTTTCTGTTCTCTCAATAATTCACCGTTTTTGTCTAATCTGTAGTATTCAATGCTTTCAGATAGCTCTCGGTAATTCTGCTGTATGCACCGTTCAGCTCATAAGCATTCTGGAAAGCCACAAGTGCCTGATCCATGTTATTTTGCTGAAAGTGAGAATTACCAAGGTACCAGTAAGCTTTCTCCATGATTAGCTTGTCATTGACATTTTCGTCAACAGCTGTTTCAAAACTTTGAATCGCTGAATTGTAATCTCCGGAATTATAGGAGATGGATCCCTTAGTGATTAAAAGTTCGGCCCGCAGATCTGGATCTTCTTCATTTTGTATTTCAGAATCAAGAAGATTTATTGCCTGTTCAACATTCCCGTTATTCGCCATTACAATTACTTCGCGGATAACATCCAGGTTACGTCCTGTCTCCAGGTCTGAAGATCTGTAGTAATCCAATTCAATTGAACTGACCGGCTGCACCTGATTTGTATCTGTAACGATATCAAAAAGGGCAAATGACCCAACGATTAACACCACGGCTGCGGCAGCCATTGCAAACCAGCTGTTTTTGCTTTTAAACAGTGGTAATACATTACTGCGTTGCCTGCTTTGTTTTTGTGCGATCTTTTTCAGATTGGCAACAGACTTCATGTAGTCCATATAGTATTCGTCTTGAATAAGTTCTGCCCATAACTCATCTACTTCACTGGGCGATAACTTTCCATTGACATAATCCTCTATCTGTTGTTCCAACTCTTTTCGCGTATTGCTCTCAATCATACGGTTGTAGTAGTTTTAAAGGTTTCGTGGAATATGTAACTTCTATGTTGTTCTTCATGTTGTTCGTGATTCAGATTCACCCCGCTGTTGACAGCAGTTATCTTTTGAACAACAAGTTGTCTGATTTTGCTCAGATTGCTTAATTGATATTTTAACTTTTTTACCAACATGAATAAGCTAAATTATACGTTTACGATTATAACAGCAAAAACCTAAGTGATTTATAATGACTCCCAATGGACTCTTACTTATTACAATCACCAACAAGATATACGGTTTCACTGTTTGTTACACTGTTTAGTATTAGAACTTTCTAATGAAAGATTTACTTAATTAATATTTCAAAAAATCATGCTCAGAAACATTTTGTCAACAGGATTTATCTTCATTTTAATAACCATGATTACCGGCTGTAACCCGGATAACAAGGCTACTGTAACCGGCCAGATCAACCCTTCTGAACTGACTACTATCAAGAGTGTTACCCAACCCATTCATTACAAGTATTCTGAAAAATTAGAGAAAACTATAGATACCGGCAGCGATGGATCTTTCCGCATTCAATACGCTCCTGATTCACTTAAAATCATCTTTCTTGAACTTGAAGAACACCAATATCCGCTTATAGTAACTCCCGGCAACAATCTGCATATTGAAATTCAAAAAGATGAATTTCCTCATAATGTAACAATAGACGGTTATCCTGAAGAGTGGAATCAAAAATACCAGGCATACCTGGCCGAAGTAACTCCCCTCGACTCTGCCCTTTCGGAAGAACAGTTTGATGCTTTTCGCAATGCGGAACCCAATAACATTTTAAAGATTCACAGGGAACGCATCTCTGTTGCAGAAGAACATCTGTCCGGCACACCCCTTGAGCGATATTACTATCACAACATCGGTGAATATCTGAACCGCGGTTTGCAGAATATCTCTCATCATATTTCCAATAACAAAGAGATGAATACTGATTCCGTGAGAAGCGAACTGGTCGATTTTGCCAGAAAACGTGATTTCTTTTCCCACTATTCGCTTTGGTCGCAACGGGCCGGAATACGGGACTTTGCGCACAACTACGCGATGAGTTTTGGGATACAGGACAGTATCAGAAGTGAAGAGGGAGAGGATCTCATGGAGTACGATGTAAAACGAATCGGGTACCAAGAATTTGATGAAAAAAAGCGGGAAGTCCTCAGCTTCATAGATGAACCCCGGGCACGTGCATATGCTGAAATGCACATCGTAGCCGAACGCCTTGGTGAAATGCCTCTTGAGATGGTTGAAGATACCTATTTCAACTTCCTTGATAAGTACTCTCAATACAGAGAGTACACTGATTTTTTATCCGGTTTTTATCGTGAAATAAAAGGTGTCTCACCCGGCAATCCGGCTGTACCTTTTGAGTTGCCCAACATTGACGGTGAAATGGTAACCATGAGTGATTTTGAGGGAAAATATGTGATGCTGGATTTTTGGGCCGGCTGGTGTATTCCGTGTCTCGATGAATTCCCCCACATGCGGCGTATCTATGAAAATACATCGCGTAACAATTTTGAAATTGTTGCCATCTCTACTGAGGAAGACAGTATGAAATGGGTTGAAGCAATTGAGCGGTTTGAAAATCCCTGGGTTCAGCTGTATGGAGGCAACGGTTTTCAGCAGGAGACGTTCCAGGAATACAGTGGCGGAGGTATCCCCTTTTACATTCTGGTCAACCCGGAAGGAGATATCGAGCGCTATAATGATATACGCGCATCCTACAACCTCGAATCTGTTCTCGACAGCCTGATTACAAACCATCCAAATTTATAATCCAAAAAACCGTACCAAACCTCAATTCTTAATTCTCAATTCTTAATGAAATACATCATTCCTGCTTTTTTGATTTTTATTTTCTCAGTCCCGAACTGTTCGTCACAACCATCCCCCGTTTTTCCTGAAAATCCTTCTGTTGATTTCAAAATCGGCCAGATGCTGAATATCGGGTTCCGCGGAATGAGGGTTGATGAAAGTGCACACATTACGAGAGATTTGCAGGATTATCATCTCGGCGGGGTTGTGTTATTTGACTACGATGTCCCAAATGATGAGCCGGTTCGCAATGTGGAATCACCCGCACAGGTTCGCAACCTTGTCAGCGAACTCAAGGATTTATCTTCAGTCCCGCTCATTGTTGCTATCGATCAGGAAGGCGGCCGTGTGGCACGACTAAAACCGCGAACAGGATTCCCTCCCACCGTTTCTGCTCAGCACCTGGGACGTACAAACCATCCGGACACAACAAATTATTATGCTTCCATGATCGCTCAGACACTTTCTGATCTCGGAATTAATCTCAATCTTGCACCGGTGGTGGATGTGAATCTGAATCCCGAAAATCCCGTTATTGGCGGTATCGAACGAAGCTTTTCAGGTGACCCGGAAGTTGTAACCCGGCAAGCCAAACAGTTTATTGAAAGCCATCATCAACACGGGGTATTTACAACCTTAAAACACTTTCCGGGACACGGAAGCTCCGAACATGACTCCCATCTTGGCATTGTAGATGTAACCGGTATGTGGTCTGAAGATGAACTCATTCCCTATCAAAATCTGATTGATGATGGCATGGCCGATATCATTATGACCGCACATATTTTTAATGAGAACTGGGATCCCGAATTTCCCGCCACCCTCTCGGAAAAAGTGATCACCGGTATGCTTCGTAACGAACTTGGTTTTGAGGGATTGGTTATGTCTGATGATATGCAGATGGAGGCGATCCGCTCTCACTACGGACTTGAAACCGCCATTAAACAGGCTATCCTTGCAGGCGTTGACATTCTCAGTTTCGCAAACAATTCAATTTATGATCCCGAGATTGTGCCCAAAGCACATGGGATCATAAAATCATTGATTGAAAACGGACAAATCAGCGAACAGAGAATTGATGACTCATACCAGCGAATAGTTGATTTTAAAAAGAGATCTGACTTCAGGTAACGGAAGTTACTATCCAAAACCTGTGAGCACAGCGTTTTTCCGGGGCACCCTGCAGAGTTTGGGCCAATGTCCGTATCTCGCCTTTTCTGCCCGCCTCAGAAATACGAAACGCACGCAGGTGCTTGCGAATGCTGCGTGCTTACTCATATTTAAAACGTATTACTCCCCGCGATACGGCACACCATCCGTAATCCATTCCGGGGCAGGAGTGCCTTTCAGGTAGTGATCAAAATACTCCTTCATTTTAATTGCATAATCGAGCTTGTTTGGATATTTCTGTAAATGATGCGGCTCGCCTTTATAATGCAGAAAAACGGCGTCTTTCTGGAGCCGCCTCATAGCAAGATACATTTCAATTCCCTGATACCACGGCACAGCGCCATCATCATCTCCAAACTGCAGTAACAGCGGTGTATTGATCCGGTCTGCAAAAAAGACCGGTGAGTTTTCAATATACGGCTGCAGATTTTCCCACATGCTTACACCAAGGCGGCTTTGGCTCTGTTCGTATTGAAATTGACGTGCAAGGCCCGATCCCCAGCGAATACCGCTGTAGGCACTTGTCATGTTGCTGACAGGCGCCCCTGCAACAGCGGCTGAAAATATATCGGTTTGCGTTATAACAAAAGCCGTTTGATAACCGCTCCAGGAGTGGCCGTGAAGGCCCAGCCCATCCGGATCAGCAATGCCCATTTCAACCAGACGCTGTACGCCCGGAACAAGGTTTTTGGTTGCCGAATAGCCCGGCGTACCAATATCAAACCAGATATCCGGCAGGAAAACAGCGTATCCGTCACTGGCATACTGGGCAAATACCGGCCGGTGATTGGTAAACGGATGATTAAAATCATGCAGCCGCTGCGAAAACCTTGCATAGTAGTAAACAAGAACCGGATAGCGTTTTTCCGGATCATAATCGCCGGGGTAGATCAAAACTCCCTGCACTTTTTTACCATCCGCATTCAGCCAGTCTACCAGTTCCGCATGGCCCCAGGCCCACTGGTTTTTCAGATCCTCATATAAATTTGTCAGTTGTTTTGGATTTCGAAACCTGCGGTCACCAGCCAGGTATAGATTGGGATATTCATCATACTTTTCTGCTGTAAAGAGGATAGCATCCGACTCTTTTGCTTTTTCAATGATAGTAAACTTTTTTTCTTCCTCCATCACTCTGGAGACTCCGCTCCGGCCTGCACGTGCCTCGTAAAACCCGTAGTTTTTATCCAGATCGTGATACATGGTAAGTAGAAGCCTTTCATCTCTTTCAAAAGAGGGCGTTTCGGGATCCAGATCATATATCCTGAAAATTCTGTTTCCGCTGCGTCCGGCCCCATCAGTAACAGTGATAAATGAACCGTCGCTCGTATCAAACTGCCAGATGTCGTATTTGTCATAGATCATAACTGCACGGTCGCCTTCTGTCCACCCTGCCACACCATAACTCCCCGCGGGCTGCGGACGATCATTATCTTCGTCATAAAAAGGGGTGGGAATCTCTTCGGTCAGATTTTGAACGGCATTCGTATTCAGATTTTTTAAGAACCAGTCTGCCCCGTCAAACCAGATCACAAACTTCCCATTTGGCGAAAGTGATGCGCCAAATCGCTGTTTCTCCAAAATCTGCTCTCTGTCACCAGTTTCTGCATCTACCAAATAGTAGTCACGATACCATCCGTCCCAAGTAATCAGTTTCCGGTATGGAAGGTCGGAAGACCCGATCAGCTTTGTCGTGTTTTGTATGATTGAGATATCGGGCATGTCAGAATCGGCCAGCTGAACCGAGCGGTCTTCATCAAAATGATACACAGACATATAGAGCTTGTTCTTTGTACTGTTCCACTCATTTTCTTCATGGGTTTTAATAAGCGGATCATTCCAGTGCCAAACCATCGATTCAACATCATCCAGAACCCGGCCGGTATCAAACAAGTTTTCGGATGTCAGGGAGTCTTCATCTGTTTTTTGTTCATCAATCCGAACCATTTCGGCATCCATCAAACCGTAAAAAAGCCGGTTGCCGTTGTGAGACCATGTCAGGTTGTTATTGCTTCTGAGACGATAGTTTTCCGGTGATTCTCCCGGTTCAGCCACAACCTCCATTTCATTATCCTGAGCACTCCAAACCGTTAAAACCGCATCTGAAGGCAAAAATTTATTGGCTGTATCGAGCTCGCTTTCCGTGAATGCAAGGCGTTCTCTTTTGTGATCCCATGTCAGGTTATTGTAGTACCCGAACGGATTGCTGCGCAGTTGTACCGGCTGATTATTTCCATCCGTCAATTCCATGTTATACAACGCATTTTCATTACCTGATGTGTCAACAACTGAATAGGCCATGTAGGCGGACATACTGTCAATTGCCGCTTCATTGACAAAATCCAAATTTGTTTGCCGGTTTGAGTCCAAATGAACAAGGGTAAGAGGATTGCCGGTTTTTGGATTTTTGGGTTTGTAGTCTGACACATCTTTTGGCTGATGATGTGTGATTAAAAGCCAGTTACCGTCATTTGAAAACTCTGCATGCTCTACATTTTCAAATGATTCCTGAGATCCATCCTCAAGATCTACCACAACCAGCGACTGTTTCGGTTTATCTTTTTCCGCATTTTCAATTTCAATAAATGGAGGCTGTACGTAAACAAATGCCCTGTTGCCTTGATAATTGAACCCTGGCCGGGCTCCACGTTCAATAGAATAGATTCCATTTCCATCTGTTTCCTTCAAAATCACTTCGCCGTCACCCCGCTCAGGCCATACTCCGTAGCCAACCCAACTTGCATCCGGAGAGAGTACCGGCTGACGAATCTCCTTAAACTGCATAACATCTTCAAAAGTAAGATTTTGCTGTGCAAAACCATCTTCCGTGTAAATACAGACAGAAATAATAATTATCATCAGAAGCAGACTGTTTTTTCTGTGGGGGTTTTTGATAAAGTTCATAGAATTTCCCGGTTCAGTTATGATTATTTAGTATGATTTAAAACGTGTTCTGAATTAACAGTTTATAAAATTATCTGTTTAATTTATCAGCAACAACAGTTGTGGGAGTTTACAAAAAATCAACCACTTCATTATAATGAGTTTTGAGATCTTTCATCTTTTAACCTGACAATTTAGATGTATATTCACTTACGCTTAAAAAAATGAATTTATCCCAAGGATGCACTCTTTTTACAGCCCTGAGTAGCTCAAGTCATTCAAAATTCAACTCATGAGAAACTATAATTATACCTATAAAGATATCAGAAGTGAAATTAACCAGGCGATTTCTACTCTTGAATCTTATCAAAACATTCCGTTGGATGCTTTTCGCCTGAAATTAAATAAAAAAACATGGAATTGTGCTGAGGTCTGTAAGCATCTGATTCAGTTTAATCAAATTTACATCCGGCAGATGCAACAAGCCGTTTCCGAAATGCCCGGTTCCATAACAGGCACGGAACCGTTTCGGCCCCGGTGGCTTTATCGCAAATTCATTACAGTACTGGAACCCCCGTACAGGCTGAAAATAAAAACCGTTGCCCCACTCTATCCGTCTAAAAATGACACAACTCCTGCCAATGTGGTTGAAACCTTAATCGAAACAGAACTCCAGCTTCTTAAACTTGCAGACCGAGCTGAAAAAGAGAATTGGGATTTAACAAGAATCTCCGGCAAAAATCCTTTAGTAAAGTTTGTGCCAATGAACCTGATTGAATTTCTGGCAATTTTACTTGCCCATCAGCGGCGTCACTTTTGGCAAATCAAACAGCTGCTTGACAAGTTCGGCCACTGATTTATTCTGTTCGGCCGCTGGCAAAAGTTTACGATATATTTGACAACAAGACACTAATTAATGAGCTTCCAATTTACTTACAACTATATAAATACGTCATTCTGAAATATTATGAAATCACTTAAAATAGGATTTATCGGATCCGGATTTATTGCTCAATTTATGGCCAAAGCTATGAAACAGGTGCGCCATTGTGAACTGACAGCTATCTACAACCGAAGCGGCTCCGAGGATCTCGCCCGGTATGCCAAAGAGAACGGCCTCGGCTATCCGAAACTATATGATTCCATCAAAGATCTCTGCAAGAACTCGGATGTGGTAGCTATTTTGACACCCAACTTCACCCGAATCGAGATCATGGAAGAGATAGCGTGGTCTGTGGAATCGGGTGCTGATTTAAAATATATTATTTGTGAAAAACCGCTTGGGCGAACCATCCGCGACGCAACGAGAATGGTTGAGCTGGCTCGTGAAGCCGGATTGAAAACAGCTTATTTCGAAAACCAGGTTCATATGAATGCCGTAAATAATGGATTGGAACAACTTCGTCCACAGCGGGAATCCATGGGAGATATTGTGCTGGCGAGAAGCACGGAAGAACATGCGGGCCCTCATAACAGCTGGTTCTGGGATCCTGTGAGCCAGGGCGGCGGGGTGCTTTCGGATATGGGCTGTCACAGTATCGCCGTTGGACGGCATATTCTGACACCACACGACAAAGATCCGCTGTTTCTGGAACCGGTGTCCGTCCAGGCTGATACATCCCTCTTAAAATGGGGACAACCCAAATACCGGGATCAGCTGAAGAAAAAGTTTGGTGTCGATTATGAAAAAAAACCGGCCGAAGACTTTGCAACCGGGATCATCACATTTAAAAATCCGGAAACCGGCCAGTTTGTCAAAGCCCAGTTTACCGACTCCTGGATGTACGACAAACAGGGCCTCCGGTTGTCAATGGACGCGCTCGGCCCCGGCTACGCGATGGAAGTGAATACGCTGATCTCCCCTCTTGAAATTTTTATCGGTGACGAAGCTGCCGATTCGGTGGCCGATGCTGAAACAGCACTTGAAAAATCAACCTCCACCCGCGGACTCCTTGCAGTTCAGCCAAATGAAGCCGGCCTTTACGGTTATGTAAATGAAATGCAGGATGCCGTTAACAGTTTTTTAAATGACCGGGATGGCCTGCTGAACTGGAAATACGGACTTGAAATCACGCGGCTTGTTCAGGCGGCTTATATGTCTGCGGAAAAGAAAAAAACCATTGATCTCACAAAAGAATCCGTAAAAAAAGAACTCGAAAACTACCGGTCTCTCATTTCACAAGGGAAGGGTAGTGAGGTATTATACTGACTTCAGTGATTAAATCCTGTTGGCAACAATCCGGCTTCAGACATTCAATAAAGGAGATCATTGAAATCTGTGATCATTTGGGCTACCGCCAACATCCACCTCTGCACTTCACCGCAGCCTTGGCGGTTAATCCCCTGCAAGATATACGTTTGCAGAAGATGTAACTGCAGGAAGCGCCGGAAACCGCGAAGTACGAGAACTGCCGGCTTGAATACAAATTTACCTGAACTAAAAAACATCAAATACCGTTTAATTAATTAATTCAAAAATATATACAAACGTCAATGAAAAAATCATTTTTCCTGATACTTCCCCTTCTGCTTTCTTTCGCATTTACTTCTGCATACTCCCAGGAAAGAATCACTGATGAAAGTGAAGCCCGCAAAATATTTGAAGAAGTTGAAGAGAGGCAAAACACCATCGATACCGAAGTGTCGCGTATGGAGATGATTATTACAGACAGCCGCGGGCGGACCCGAACCCGCGAGATGAAAACCTGGAACCGGAACGAAGACAAAAACAGCAGCAGCTTAACCGTTTTTACAGATCCGGGCAACGTAAGAGGAACTGCTTTCTTAAATGTACGGGAAGGTGACGATGAACTGCAAAAGCTTTATCTCCCCTCGGTTGGAAGAATCCAGACCATTACCGCTTCCGAGCGTGGCGATCGCTTTATGGGCAGTGATTTCACCTATGAAGATCTTGGTGACCAGGATCCGGATGATTACGATTTTAAATGGCTGGAAACGAGTGATTCGCTCTACACTGTACGTGCTGAAAAACCCGGCAGCGATCAATATTCATCTGTGGAGTTTGAGATTATCCGCGAAACATTTGCCCTGCAGACCATACGTTATTACAACGATGCCAACGAATTGATAAAACAGCTTGAAGCAGAAAATTTTGAAAAGGTAGCTGAAAATCTCTGGAGTCCGCGTAAGATGACCATGTATGATCTGCGCGAAGATCGCTTCACAACCATTACCTGGAGGGAACGCGAAATTAACGAATCTGTAGAATCATGGCGATTTACTGAGCGGGGTTTACGCCGTGGCGCCTGATTCGTGATATTCCAGAATCAATCCCCGAATTCCTGCTTCTCAGGCCTGACTGTTATCACAGGTTTTGTAACATATTGAGCCACTTTTTCTGCCGTTGACCCGAGTATCAGGTGTGCAAAGCCGCTGTGTCCATGAGTTGCCATTATTACAATATCTGCCTTCTCCTCTGCATAGCTTTCAATTTCATAGTGAGCAGAAACCCCTTTGATGATTTTTGTTTTGAGCTGAATCTGGCGGCTGTTACCATTGTCAACTATTGCCACCTCATCTTCGAAAGTTACACCGGTTCTCTGGATAGAGATATTTTCAAGATCCTTTTCACTGAAGAATTTTTTCAGCCTCTCAATTACCACTTCATAAATTGAGATTGTTTCACCTTTTTGCGGAGACCGTGGAATATCTTCAGAAACACTGCCGTAGAGTTCGATGATATGCAGAAGCGTGATATCGGCATTATATGTATCGGCGATCGCGAGTGCAAGCGGAAAACCCGCCAGTGACAACATGGAAGAATCTGTGGGTACAAGCACATGTTTGATCTTTTCTTTCTCAAGACTCTTATCAACCGAGAATACGGGTACCTTTGAGTAACGAATTACCTTTTCAGTTGTCCCTCCGCGCAGAAGAGCGGTTTCGTGATGACCTTTAGCTCCCATGATAATCAGATCATAGCCTTTCTGCTCAGCGTGTTCCACGATTGCTTCAGAAGGTTTTCTGTCAATTTTTACAAAAAATTCGCCCTTATTCTCATCCCGGATGTAATCATCCATATCCCTTTGAATAGTATGCTCTTTTTCTCTCACAATTTGCGGATAGACGTCTTTATTCATATCAAGAGGCACACCAAGTTTTTTGATACTTTCGTGTAAGTATTTAACAGTGGGAATGATATGAATCAGATCGATCCGGCTGCCAAATGTATCGGCTATTTTTTGAGCTACCGTATATGCTGTTTGTGAACCTTTTGAAAAATCAGTGGGTATCAGAATTTTGTTTATTTCTTTCATGAATATCACCGTACCTGTATTGATTATGTTTTACCCGATATCTAATAATACAAATCATTTATGAAAATAAAATGATCATTTCATTGCCTGATTTTTGTTTTTTGCAATAAATTCAAATAGAAATAACAATTAATTTAAACAAAACAACTTCACACTCACATGTAAATATTTTACACAATAGCCGCGATAAACGTACTGAAAAAAGTTTTACGTTTTTCGCAGGTAGGCAATCAGCCCAATCATCAAAACCCCTGCAGCCATTCCCCCAAAGCCTCCGGCTATGTCCGGATTCTTTTCCGAATCGTTACTCCAGACTGGAATATAAGGTTCTGAAGAGACCAGTTTTTTGCTCACTTCCTCAACTTCAACTCTTTTAAATTCATCAAAAGCTGCATTGGGTGTCAGTACTTCACCCAGGCGTTTGTATTGCGGGCGGTTTGTTTCGGGAGGATTTTCCCTGAGTTCCTGTACCAGCGGATCTGTAACCGGGTAAACCTCCGTACTCCGTACGGTCTCTTTATACTCTCTGTCCTGCCAGGGCCATATTACATACAGAGAACCAACTAAAAAACCGATGAGAAACAGCAGCGTCGCTGCATGGTAATTATGTAACAGCCATGAAAGCGCCCTTGAAAAAACAACCAGACCAAAAACAGCTCCCACGGCAAACGGTATCAGATTGATCACTGCATCTGCGGTAGCTACCCCGCCGATGTCTCCGATTTGGGTTAGAACATAATCATATTTTTGAAATATCAGCAGGATGTATGCGCCTGAAATTCCGGGCAGAATCATAGCACATATTGCAACTGATCCGCTGAGAAAAACATACCAAAAAGTTTCGGGAGTGTTTGCCGGCACCATGTTTACAATCAGGAATCCGGTAATGGCACCGGTTAGCAGCATGAGGGCATTTCCGGGAGTCCGGTTGCCGGACTCAATCTCTCTTAAAAGCAAGACAATAGACCCTGCAATTAGCCCGAAAAAAAGTCCGTAAATAATTTCAGGGTGAGTGAACATATAAACCTGAAGCGGAACTATTTTTGTAAAGAATAGTATCGCACCCAGAATCCCCGATACCAGGATAATCAAAAACTTCCAGTGAAACCGGCTCAGGGCATCAGGAAATCTGAATTTGAGTATGTTTATGATAACCGACCCGTCAAAACTTTTAATAGCATCGATCAGCCTGTCATAAATCCCTGTTATCAGTGCCATGGTTCCGCCGCTCACACCGGGAATGATGTCTGCTGATCCCATTAAAAACCCCTTTATCAGCAGAAACGGCGTCTCCTTCAGTGAAGTAGAATCATTTTGAAAAGATTGGCTCTTCTTACTGTCTTTTGTCTCTTTCAAGTTGGATTGAAATCTTAATTAAAAGCTGTTAGATACCGGTGATAAGGATACAAAATTTAGAACAATGAAAGTGATAAAAATGAATATCATACATTTCTTTATCAACTACGCACAAGGTTTTCCTCAACAGCATCTTCATCATAATATCGCATAGCAGCCGTAAATGAGATCGTCGCGATAATGCCGCAGGCAATGATCACCGTAAGGAGTGAATTGGACACAGCGTAAATACCTGAAAAATAGTTGTCCATCAGCCATCCCGTAACAGGCGGACCCAGCCCAAACCCGGCAACACTGATTACAAACAGGTAGAGTCCGCCTGCAAGTGAACGCATCGTTGGTTCTACAAAGTATTGAATCAGTGCTGCTGCAACGCCATTATATGACGATGAAATAAGTACACCCAATCCCATAAAAATAAGTGATGAAAAACCATCATCTGCATAGAGCCCCGTAAAATAGAAAGGAATTCCTCCCAGGGCAGCAAATATTCCCATCCAAAACCGTCTTGAGGGATTTTTTTTTGCAAGCATATCAGCAACGGTTCCGGAAAGAATTACCATTCCTCCTACTCCAAACAGAAACCAGCCGTAGTGAGGCACAAGGTCCGGCCGCTGAAAAAGGTCTGTCATCACTGTACTGAAAAAAGCCAGGATGGTATAACCTGTACACGCCAGTGCTGAAAATCCTGTTAAATGCAGCAGAACCGTTCTCTTTTTCAGCATATATGAAAGTTGACTGATCGTTTCCCTGACAGCGCGATGTTTTTTTGTGTCCTCACTTTTCCTTACGTCCCGAATCAGAAACCACACGAAAGGGGCAAGTATCAGCCCCGGCACCCCCACAGCAATCATGGATATCCTCCAGTCATACATAACCGAAACGGATCCGCCCACAAGAAAAGAGAGCCCCACACCGATAAATATTCCCGATGCATAAACCGAAAATACACGGGCTCTTTTATCTGGTGAGAAGGATTCAGCCAGAAGTGCATATGCAGCCGGACTCAGCATTGCCTGGCCAAGCCCCAAAAACATTCTGCAAATAACCAGGAAAGTGAACGAACCTGCAAAACCGCTCAATACCGTAACGAGGCTCCAGGTAAACAGACCAAGAGTGATCATTCCCTTACGAGACCATTGATCTGCGATCCTGCCCATGGGAATTCCGGCCAGCGCATAGATAAATGAAAAAGCAGTTCCGTACAGCAGGCCTATTTGTAAGTTTGAAAGACCAAGATCCGGCCGGATTTGAGAAGCCAGAACTGCAACAATCTGCCTGTCAACAAAGCTCAGGATATAGATAACAAAGAGCAGGAAGAGCAATCGAAATTTATATCTGTGAATCATAAGTTTTTCTTATTCCGGGCATTATTGACAGGGATTTCCCGGCTATTGAAAATACGCCGGACAGAAATTGAAAACTGTCTTTTTTTTACACTCATAAATTTTTGTACAGTAGGTGTTCCATGTTTTGCCAATTTTTCCTTATCTTATAGGTCTGTAATCAAATTTATAAAATAAATAATTGTTTATGATCGGAGTAGATGTAAAAGATAACGAAAGTATAGACCGCGCGATTAACCGTTTTAAAAAGCTAATTACGCGATCCAGGGTACTTAACGAATACAGAGAACGTCAGCAGTACACAAAGCCGTCGGAAGAGAGACGCGAAGCCATGAAGAAAAGTGTTCGCGATGAACGCCGGCGTCAGAGAGATAATTACTGATCTAATCCCGGTTTTTAAAAGCTTCACGCACAGCAGCAGATATAGAACCGGTTTTTGACAGATCTGTTTCTGTCTTTTCTGTTGATTTGATCCATGGAAGAATCACATGTTCAAAACCCATCTTTCCGGCTTCTCTGATTCTTTGATTTAAAAATGGGATCCTCCGGATTTCCCCTCCCAAACCAACTTCCCCGATTAAAACCGTTTTCTGTGAAACCGGTATATCTTTCAGGCTTGATGCCAGTGCACAAACAACAGCCAGGTCCGCACCGGTATCAGTCAGCCGTAAGCCACCGGCAATATTCAGGTAAACATCCTGACCTGCAAACTGAAAACCTGCCCTTTTTTCAAGAACGGCCAGTAAAAGTGACAGCCGCCGCTGATCGAATCCGCTTGATGTTCTCTGAGGTGTACTATAGCTGCTGGGAGTAACCAGTGCCTGTACTTCCACAAGAATCGGGCGGCTGCCTTCCATGATACAGGTTACAGCATTTCCACTTACACTGCTGTCCATCTCGCTTAAAAAGAGATCTGATGGATTTGTTATCTCCTTCAGGCCGTGTTCGGTCATTTCAAATACACCCGTTTCCCTGGCAGGACCAAATCTGTTCTTAACACTTCGAAGCAATCGGTGCAGCTGCGACTGATCTCCGTCAAAATGCAGAACGGTATCTACCATATGTTCAAGAATGCGCGGACCGGCAATATCCCCCTCTTTGGTAACATGCCCGATTAAAAGCGTGGTCACATTCTCCTTCTTCGAAATCTGCTGAAGCATGGCCGAACATTCGCGGATCTGCTGAATACTTCCCGGCAGGCTCGAAAGCGCCGAACTGAAAACCGTCTGAATAGAATCCACAACCAGCAGATCCGGTTTAATTTCCCTCGCCTTCTGAATCACAGAACTGATTTCCGTGTTTTGGTAGATAAGCAGGTTATCTCCTTTGATTTGAAGCCGTGCCGCACGCTGCCTGATCTGCGATGCCGATTCTTCACCAGCTACATAAAAGATCTTCATCTCAGGATTTTTCTGAGCAATTTGCAGCGTAAGCGTGCTTTTCCCGATACCCGGATCACCGCCAAGCAAAATGAGTGATCCTTCCACAAAACCGCCACCCAGAACGCGATCCAGTTCACCGATATTCGATTTTGTCCGGTCCTGTTCCGAATACCTGATTTCACTCAGACGCATTACTTCATCGGAGGAGGTCTGCGAGATATCAACTTTGTGCTTTTTTTCACTTTTTTTCACCGGCATCATTTCCTGAAATGTATGCCATTCACTGCAAGAGGGACACATACCGAGCCATTTAGGAGACTCGTACCCGCAATTGGAACACTCAAAAAATATTTTTTCTTTTGCAGCCATTGATTTTAATTATAAAAAATATGGCATTTTGATTATAAAATAGTTCAACTAACGGTTTTCCTGCATAACTTTCCCTTTGATACATCTAACTATATCTGTGAATGCAAATCCGCCTAATTGTTATTGGGCGAATGAGCCACTTTTTTATTTACATACCAGGAAGCGGCCATCATTCCAAGCGCAGCTGTCATATAGTAGCCAATAATTCTCCAGGCAAAAACAGCGAGCCCGATAAATGCTTCACGGTCAATCAGTGGTCCCTGGAATACTGCAAATAAGCCTTCCAGCCCGCCGCTGCCTCCGGGAGTCGGTACAACCATAAATGCAAGATGCATGGCCATACTTCGGACAAAAGACAACAACTCATTAGCTGGCAACAAGCTGAGAATTACTATAGTGGGTATGGATGCTCTTAAAATCCAGGCCAGTACGGAATAAAGAAATGCTTTAATCAGAAAAAAGGCCGGTTTCTTTTTTAGTTCACGGGATGAATCTTCAAGATATTCAGCCTCTTCATATACTTTATTCCGAAATCGTTTCAAAAATTTATATTTAAACAGTTTCTTCAGAAAAACTTTGAGCGCTGCCGGATTCACCAGCACACCATAGGTAAGAACACCGGCATGAGCGAGCAGCATTGCATAGATAAAAATCATCGATGCTTCTCCAACCATTCCATATTGATCCGGGATGATATCTAAATGAAGGCCTGCAAACAGCAATAATGGAATCAGTATGACAATCAGAATTTGATCCATCAGCACACCGTAAAGAGCTACGGCTGCCGATTTGCCAAACTTTACACCTTCTCTGTTCATCGCAATGGTTGCAAGGGGTGTGCCTCCAAGCGCAGCAGGCATAATTGCAGAAGCAAATTCCCAGGTGAGCATTACCCTGAAGCTTGCCGCCCAGCTAAGCTCTTTATCAGACAAAAACCGGAACTTTGCAGCTAAAACCCAAATACGCAACATCACAACAATTATTGCGATACCCAGCCCCGGAAGCCTCTTCGGTTTCAAATGCTCTAAAACACCGGGGGTGTACGTCAGGTAGATAACAACTGCCAGTCCGCTGAAACTAAGTGCTATTGACCAGAATAGATATTTGAACGAAAACAGCTGTTCTGTAGCGCTGCTGTTATTTGATAAACTTTTATTCAAAAAAATTGATTATGGACTTTCTTATAATCTTCAAACATACGAATATCTCTCCTGATTTTCTGAACCGAAATAAAAAAACCCTGCATATTGTAAATGCAGGGTTTTTAAAAAATTTACCTCAATCAGGCAATTGTGATTTCATCCTCCAGGTACACATCCTGAATGTAATTCAGAAGCTTCACTCCCTCTTCCATTGGCCGCTGGAATGCTTTTCTTCCGCTGATCAACCCCATGCCGCCGGCACGTTTATTAATCACAGCGGTTTTTACAGCATCGGTGAAATCGTCGCTGCCCGAAGCTCCGCCTGAGTTAATCAATCCCGCACGGCCCATGTAGCAATTGGCTACCTGGTATCGTGTCAGGTCAATCGGGTTATCTGTCGTAAGCTCGGTATAAATACGTTCATCCAGTTTTCCGTATGAAGAATCTCCGGAGTTCAGCGCTTTGTAACCGCCGTTATTCACGGGCTGCTTCTGTTTGATAATATCGGCTCCGATTGTCACGCCAAGATGGTTGGCCTGTCCGGTTAAATCTGCGGATGAGTGATAATCAGTGCCGCCTACCTTAAATGCACTATTTCGGGTGTAACACCAAAGAACAGTTGCCATACCAAGTTCGTGTGCATATTCAAAGGCTTCAGCCACTTCAACTATCTGACGGTTGGATTCTTCCGAACCAAAATAGATCGTTGCACCAACTGCAGCTGCTCCCATGTCGAACGCCTGGTTAATGGTTCCAAACATAATCTGATCATAAGTGTTCGGATAGGTCATAAGTTCATTGTGATTAATCTTAACCAGGAAAGGAATTCTGTGAGCATACTTTCTGCTGATTGATCCCAATACGCCAAATGTTGAAGCAACCGCGTTACAACCACCTTCGATCGCCAGTTCAACTATATTTTCCGGGTCGAAATATTTTGGGTTTTTTGCAAAAGAAGCTCCCGCGCTGTGTTCAATTCCCTGGTCTACAGGCAAAATTGAAAGATAGCCGGTGCCAGCCAGACGGCCGGTGCTGTAAAGTCTTTGCAGGTTGGTTAGTACACGCGGCCCGCGATCTGAATGGTACCATACATCATCAACATGCGTTCCGGAGGGAAGATGCAGCTGATCTTTCGAAATTGTTTCACAATTATGGTTCAGTAACGTTTCCGCATCTTCACCTAATAATTCTTCAATACTTTTATAATCTAATGCCATGTGATATTCCTCTTATATACAGGTTTATTTAACTTTATAGTGTAAAAATTGTAATGATGCAATATACAGTATCTGAATTGAAATGGCTATTAATAGAGCATGAAAGGGCTTCCAAATAGCAGTTTTTTATAATTAGCACAACATCTGAGATATCATGCTCTTACAGTTTGTATTTTAAAGATGAGTAATATTCACCGTATATTTGGGGTTAATTTCCAGAATCAGAAAATATTTTATTTAAAACATGCAGATTGATCAGATTAATCTTGGAAAAAATCCGGTTTTACTTGCCCCGATGGAGGATGTAACGGATTCGCCATTTCGCCGTATATGCAAAGAGATGGGAGCCAGTGTCGTCTACACCGAATTTATCAGCTCAGAAGCCATTATACGTGATTCGGATATTGCAGGACACAAAATGTCATTTGATGAATGTGAGCGGCCTTTTGGCATACAGATTTTTGGCGGCCGGGAGGAAGCGATGGAAGGTGCGGCAAAGATTGCAGAAGCCAATCAGCCGGATATAGTAGATATTAATTTTGGCTGTCCTGTTTACAAGATTGTCAAAAAGGGAGCCGGTTCAGCCTGCCTGAAAGATCTTGCCATGATGGAGCGTATGGCTGGTACAGTTGTGGATGCAGTGAAGAATATTCCGGTAACCGTAAAAACACGACTTGGATGGGATGATTCTACAATCCGGATTCAGGAGGCGGCTCTCATGCTGCAGCGAATTGGGGTGAAGGCGCTTACCGTGCATGCACGTACCCGCTGCCAGAAATACAAAGGCAACGCGCGCTGGGAATGGCTCAGAAAACTCCGGCAAACACCCGGGCTTGAGATCCCGATTATCGGTAATGGTGACGTAACCACACCACAGGATGCCAAAAGAATGTTTGATGAAACAGGAGTGGACGGCGTGATGATTGGCCGCGGTGCTATCGGGAATCCCTGGATTTTTCAGCACACCCGTCATTATTTCGAAACAGGTGAAATTCTGCCCGATCCAACTGTTACCGAACGCCTTGAACTAACTGCCCGCCAGTTACAACTATCTGTGGAGCATCATGGAGAGCGATATGGTGTCATTATTATGAAAAAGCACTATGGCCAGTATCTGAAAGGGATCAGGAACAGTAAAAAACTGAGAGCGGCCATCATGGATCAAAAAGAGATGAAACCCATTCTTGAACTGCTTCTGAATTTCAAGGAAGAGGAACTGTTCGCAGTAGCCGTTTGAACTAAATTCATTTTAACAGACATCCCGGGGCTAAATTTAGATTAACGTTTTTGAGTTGTATAGATAAATCTCCAAAAAGCGTCTGGTATTTGATCACCGGAACCTAATATCCCTTGGCGCTTCCCTGCGTTCTTGGCGGTTTATTCTTAATGAGCACAGATCCGGCAACTCTTTCGGATTCTATAAATGAAATTTCGAATCGTTCAGACAGCTCCATACCGAACTTCCGTCAGTTCTTTTTTTCCGCTATAAAAATCAGCCGGGAACTGTTTTCCGGATTAAAAGGCTTGCCATCATAACTTCCGTAACATCTGTATATCTCAAATCCGCGTTTTAACAACTCTTTTTTGAACCAATCTTCCCCGTAAAGTTTTACCCGTTCCGTATATGATTTTGATTCTCCGTCCAGGTCAAACACGATTTTTTTAAAAACCATATTATCTTCAATCCACCGCTCAATAGAATAGTTGATATCCTGATAAACACCGGTTTCTTCCGCGACAAGATTTTCTCTCACTTTATCCGCGTTCATGTAATCAACCAAAAACCGTCCGTTGCTCTTTATCATTTTTTCTACGGCATCAAATACGGACGCATTTTCAGAATCATCAATAAAATATCCGAAAGATGTAAACAGGTTCAGAACCGCATCAAAGTTGCGGGACAAGGGTTTTCTCATATCACCTACCAAAAATCTGGCATTATCCAGATTGCGTTCATTCGCAATTCTGCGAGCTTTTCGAATTGCCTGCTCCGAAAGATCAATTCCGGTTACATGATACCCCTTTTCAGCCAGTGTCAGTGAGTGGCGGCCACGCCCGCATCCGAGATCAAGAATTTCAGGATAAGACTTCTTTGGTATCTCTTTCTCAATCAGGCCGGCAAGCAGTTCCGCCTCTTCTTCATTTCTGTATGCATATAACTTTTCATAAAGCGGGCTGTCAAACCACTCTTCAAACCAACTCATAGATTAATATAATTTAAATTTATAATTGGATTGCAAATATACATAACCTTATAGAAAGATCAGGATTATCTTTCCCGCATAATTTTTATCTTGACGCAGTTCTAAAACAAAAAAACATGAATTTCACTCAGAAACTTAAACAAGCTGTACGGTCATCGGGATCACATTTATGTATCGGTCTCGATCCAAGACCAGAACTGATTCCCGCCCCTTTTAAAAAGCATTTTTCAAGTGAAACAGACCTGATTTTGAACTTTTGCCGGCAGGTGATAGAGGCCACAAAACCCTACTGTTGTGCCTATAAACCAAATATGGCTTTTTTTGAAGCTTACGGGTCGAAGGGCTGGGCCGTTCTTGAAGAGCTGATTGACTCCATCCCCCCGGGAAAAATTATTATCGCAGATGCCAAGCGGGGAGATATCGGATCAACAGCTGAACAGTATAAGAGAGCTTTTTTTGAATACCTGAATGCAGATGCAATTACCCTGAATCCGTTAATGGGTTTTGAAACGCTCAACCCATTTCTGAATGAAGCTTCAAAAGGAATTTTTGTACTTACGGTAACATCTAACCCTGGAGCTGCCGACTTTTTAATGCGCCGGTTTGAAGGACGTATGACCATGGCTTCCTATATTGTTGAACACCTTGCAAAACTGGAAATGCAGTCGGATACCCATATCGGCCTTGTGACGGGTGCCACTCAGACCGATACTCTTGAACATATAACCGCCAAATATCCTGAAGCCGCTCTCTTAATCCCCGGAATCGGCTCACAGGGAGGGTCAATCGAAAAGGTTTCACAGGCGCTAAAAAATCACCGTGGAGTACCGATCGTCAGTTCCTCCCGGTCAATACTCTATGCAGGTAAAAACGATGAAAACTGGCTGGAAAAAGTTGCCATGAAAGCAGCAGAAACCCAAAAAAAACTGAAAATATTATCCAATGAGCAGCCGGAAACCTGAAATTATACTTTACACAGACGGAGCATGCAGCGGCAATCCCGGTCCCGGCGGCTGGGCTGCCCTTTTAAAATATAACGGAAAAGAAAAAGAACTGGCTGGCGGCGAACCCCACACAACTAACAACCGGATGGAGATGCGCGCCATTATTGAAGGCCTGAAAGCGCTGAAACGGCCTTGCATTGTGAAAATCCA
Organism: uncultured Balneolaceae bacterium; assembly: GCA_964517005.1. Lineage (GTDB taxonomy): Bacteria > Bacteroidota > Rhodothermia > Balneolales > Balneolaceae > CAYVBJ01. The sequence goes on from CAZFAJ010000044.1 coordinate 21,489, forward strand.
CAGCGACAGTGCCCTCATTATCAACTCATTTACCAAAAGCTGGATAACCGGGTGGCAAAAACGAGGCTGGAAGAAAGCCGATAAAAAGCCGGTAGAAAACCGTGATCTCTGGGAAGAGATGCTCAGAGCCATGAAGCCGCATGATGTGAAGTGGATTAAGGTAAAGGGCCATGCCAATGATGCGCTGAATAACCGGGTGGATGAGCTGGCAGTTGAGGCTTCAATGGTTGAAAAGGCGAAGGTGAGGGGCAGTCGGTAACAGGCAGTTGAGCGAAGTTGAGCGAAGTTGAGCGAAGCGAAATCCCGACAGCAAGAAATTTGCCTAAGAGCAGGTATATAACTCTGTTGGGGTCGGTAGCGGGCAGTTGTCAGTTGTTGTCAGTAAATTTATTAATTATATTTTTCAGGCTTATACTGATTGGTAAACTATATTCTGTAAATATTTATAACTATAATTACAGTTTAGATTTGACATTTGAAAGCAGGCATCACAATGACTGATAAAGAACATTCCGGAAGGCTCATAAGTCTTGATGCATTCAGAGGATTTACTATAGCCGCTATGATTGTTGTAAACAGTCCGGGTTCATGGAGTAGTGCTTATTTCCAATTACTCCATGCCGATTGGCACGGATTCACCATTACGGATCTTGTTTTTCCTTTCTTTTTATTCATTGTGGGGGTTTCAATCACCTTAGCTTACTCCAAGAGACTTGATAAAGGGGTATCCAAAAAACTTCTGTATAAAAAAATCTTTATCCGGGCCATCAATATCTATCTGCTGGGTATATTTTTATGGCTATGGCCGGAATTTGATTTTTCCAACATCCGTTATGTAGGTGTTTTACAGCGTATCGCTATTGTGTTTCTTGTTTGTTCGGTTCTTTTTATCCATACCAGCTGGAAAAAACAGCTGACCTTTGCCTCTGTACTTTTAATCGGATACTGGGTGCTTCTTACTATGATCCCTGTACCTATCGATGAAGTAATACGTCAGGTATTAGATACTGGAGGCATTGAACGGAGCAGCGGTAATTGGGTGAGCATATCCGGGATTGAAAAAATCTCTAATGACTACATAGCACCTAACTATCTGCCCGGAGTTAACTTTGCCTCGTGGCTAGACCGGCAAATTTTACCCGGTTATTTTTATGAAATAACCTGGGATCCGGAGGGATTTACAAGTACTATACCGGCCATAGGTACATGTATACTTGGAATGTTGGCCGGAAAACTTACCATTGACATTAAAGATCCTTATAAGCGGTTAAGCTGGTTGTTCGCTACAGGTTTTGGCTTATTCATTTTGGGAGATATCTGGTCCTGGCAATTTCCATTCAACAAAAACATTTGGAGCAGTTCATATGTATTGACAACCGGGGGGTTGGCAATGATGTTTTTAGCAATGTTAATACTGATCGTGGATATGCTTGATTACAAAAAATGGACAAAACCGGGCATCATATTCGGGGCAAATGCTATATCTTCATATGTGCTGTCGGGGATGTTGTATGCATTTGTCTACGGCTCTTTATTAGGTATTGGGCCTTTAAATCCAATTTTCATGGAGTTTGCAACTTCATATGGTCTTCCGGCTAAATTGGCGTCCCTCGTATTTGCCCTGGGCTACACCGGGCTTATTTTCATACCTGCGTTCATCCTCTTTAAAAAGAAAATTTACATCAAAGTCTAATCCTTAAAAAGATGATTACTGTCAGAAATCAATACTGGATCTTATTTTTCGGATTATTTCTTGTTAACTGCAGTAATGAGAGAGATTCTAACAGAATCATACATCCCACGGAAGAGAATCTGAATCCTGAGTTTGGGATTACAAATATTATAAATAAGAGGGATACGCTTTTTTCTAATAATGTGCCTGTTCCGGATATATTGAAACGAATCAGAAACGAAAAAACACTGTTCACAATCGGAAAAAAAGAAGGTGAGGAGTATGAGATGTTTGGACAGATCAGTGCCGTTCATATAGATGAAAACTCAAATATATATATTTCTGACTCGCAGGATACCGATATCTATATTTACGATTCGAATGGAAATCATCAACAGACACTTGGGCGCAAAGGCCGCGGTCCGGGAGAACTGGTAAATGCAGACCGGATTATCACTAGTAATGGAAAGATATTCGCATTGGATCTGTTTTTTGATTTAAAATCCTACCGTTTCGAAAACGGAAAATATGTATATGACAGCAATCTTGAAACTGGACTTATTCCACGATCTTTTTGTATTTCCGGTAATGAGCTATTCCTTCAGTCTATGCCAATAAGAGAACAGCTTCTGACAAAAAAACCGAATAGCATAACTGTTTTTAGAATAGAAAATTACGAAGCATCCCTGAGATCCTTTGGCAGTCATTACCAATCTGATTCTCCCTTAGCTGTTCAGTCGATGTCAGAAGGGGTACTTGCATGCGGACAAAAATCAGATCAGATTTTTCAATATAATCGACTATTAAATCTTGTCTACAGCTACGATAAAACAGGTGAGCTTTCCTGGATTACGCGTCTGGAAAATTTTCAATTTATGAGAATCATGGAGACACCTGACCGCATCGGTGTCGACCCGAATTACAGCCAGGATGAGTATGATTTCATCCAAAATTTGATTGTACTGAATAGCGATTATCTTTTGGTACAGATTGAGAACAGAAAACTGATTGGAGATGAAAATCAACAAAAAACACTCCACAGCTACCTACTGAATAATGACAACGGCTCAGGTATATACATTGGCAATGATCTGTACCTGATCCTCTCAACAACAGAAGACAGGCTCGCTTTTCTTGAAGAGGATGATTATCCTCGCGTAAGAATTGCAGAGTATTGAAGGAGATGTACGGATATTCAAACCCCCTCCGCGTTCCTCCGCGCCCACTGCGGTTAATCCTCTTCGCGTGCTT
>CAZFAJ010000045.1:0-9623 GCA_964517005.1 uncultured Balneolaceae bacterium
AGCTATCCTTTGCTTAAACGGTAACCGAATGGCTGGTGATTATATCGGCAACACCACCACAGGCTGAAGGCCTGACGCATCACAGCCCCGACACAGTGTCGGGGTATCTGGTCGGGCTCCAAACGGGCAGGCTGTAGGCCTGCAGCAGACGGCATTCATTCAGGTGAGGGAGTGTGTGCCTGGCAGGATTATTGACAGGACAGTGTAGCAGTGGGAATTGTATACCTCTTAATGTTCGAAACACGTCCTGTATCAGGCCTACAGCCTGATGGGTTCTGTGCTTCCTGTTTTCCCGGGGCGTGTTGCCCCGGGCTGCGATGCATCAGGCTTTCAGCCTGGTTTTCCCAGGATGGAATTCGCAACGCTTGATGTTGATCAACCACAATTCCAGCACCTCAATTTAATTCTGTGCCTGATTCATGAAATTCTCTCAGTGATTTTCAAATTGACTAATAGTTTTATTATATTAATCTGTTTACATTGAGAAATTATGGATGGAAAATTTGACAACAATTGGGGTGTCCCTCCGTTATTAGACTGCAAATCAAAAATAGCACATATTATTAACTAAAATATTTATCATCCGTGGCAAAAAGCTCAGGAATTTCAACTCGAGAATCTGAATCATTAGATCGTTACCTGCACGAAATAGGTAAAGAAAAACTTATCACTCCAGATGATGAAGTTCGTTTGGCAAAAGAGATACAAAAAGGTTCACAGAGAGCGCTTGAAGATTTAACAAAAGCGAATTTACGTTTTGTTGTCTCAGTAGCCAAACAGTATCAAAACCAGGGATTATCTCTCGGCGATTTAATTAACGAAGGTAATCTTGGCCTGATCAAGGCGGCGAAAAGATTTGATGAAACGCGTGGATTTAAGTTCATTTCCTATGCTGTATGGTGGATTCGTCAGTCAATACTTCAGGCTCTTGCAGAGCAGAGCCGGATTGTTCGGCTCCCGCTGAATCGTGTGGGGGCACTAAACAAAATTGGTAAAGAACTTTCCAAGCTCGAACAGGAGTACGAAAGAGTACCTTCTGCAGCAGAACTTGCTGAAAGTCTTGAGATGACCGTATCTGAAGTTGCAGATACTTTAAAAATTTCCGGCCGCCATCTCTCTGTTGATGCACCGTTTGCACAAGGTGAAGATAACCGGCTGCTGGATGTTCTTGAAAATGAAGAAATCCCGGATCCCGATTTTGACCTGATGGGTGAATCGCTCAAGGTCGAAATAGAGCGTGCCCTTTCAAAGCTTACCAAAAGAGAAGCAGAAGTTATCAGGTTATACTTTGGAATCGGCAGAGAGCACTCCCTTACACTTGAAGAGATCGGAGAGCGCTTTGACCTTACACGTGAAAGGGTCCGGCAGATTAAAGAAAAAGCACTTCGTAAATTACGTCATCACAATAAAAGTGCGGCACTGAGAGCTTACCTCGGTTAATCTATCCAACTACATTCTTTCCGAATAAAGTATCGTGCCCGCATGATGATGTGATTGGTGTAATCCTTCAGATTCATTAGATTGTTTGCATGCGTAGATATGCTTTGCTTATACCGGCGGTCTGTTTTTTTCTCTTCTTTTCTGCGACGAAAAGCCATGGACAGATCATGCCGTTCCGTACCTATTCAATCGAACAAGGCCTCAGCGAATCGGTTGCTCATGATCTGATTCAGGATCGGCACGGATTTATCTGGGTTGCAACCGGTTATGGATTAAACAAGTTTGACGGTTATGATTTCACAACTTTCTATGAGCGGGATGGGCTCAGCAACAACCAGGTAAATACGCTGTTTGAGGATCGGGCAGGTACTCTCTGGGTCGGAACAGTGGAAGGTGTGAGTTTGGTGGACAGCGATTCCATTTATACTCCCGATATACTTAAAAATCTGGATCCTTACTCTGTTACCGATGTTTTCGAAGACAGCAGAGGCGAGATTTGGATTGCAACCGATGGATCAGGAGTTTGGGTACTAACTGAGAATAATGAACTAATTCAGTACACAAAAACACACGGCCTTTCTAATAACCATGTCCGTCGTATTGTAGAATCAAATGATGGCACACTTTGGTTTGCGACCCGAAATGGTGTTACAACTTTAAGCGGGGGAAATTTTGACCGGTTCATATATCAGGACCAGATGCCGGCTGACAGAATTCGAACCATGAATATATCAAGCAATGGTAATATCTGGTTTGGCACAAGGGAGGGACTGGCTATTTACAACGGATCAGGCTTGAAAGTCTACAATCATGAACAGGGTCTGAGCAGTAATCGAATCCAGGCAATCTGGCTTACTTCAGATACAACAGCATGGATCGGGACAGAAGAAGGCGTTGCTTTTTTTGATGGCTCAAAATTTGACATGCATGCACTGCAGCAGGGAGCTCCCGGTACGGTTGTATATTCGATTTTACGCGACAGGGAAGAAAATTTATGGTTTGGCACACTCGGGAGTGGCATTAAAATGTATTTGGGTGAAACATTCAGAAATTATACCGTCGAAAATGGCCTGTCGAATAATATTGTAACCGGGTTTGCCGAAGACCAAGAAAACAATATTTGGATGGCAACCTATGGAGGCGGTGTAATTAAAAAGGAGAAAGATCGGCTTACTACATTTAACAGCACAGATGGACTGACTGATGAAAAGGTTTACTCGCTCTTTTTTGACTCTGATAAAAATTTATGGATCGGTACCAGAAACGGGATAAACCTCATGATTGACGACAAAATTGTAGCTCTGCCGGATACAATTGGAAATATTCGAATGACCAGAGATTTTTACCAGGATCCTGACACCGGTGAGCTCTGGATTGCCACCTATAACGACGGACTTTTTATATATGACGGTATTTCCGTTCAAAATCTTACTGAAGATGATGGCCTGGCGAGTAATACGGTCATGAAAATTCTCAGAACGGATGACGGGAATTTCTGGTTTGCTACGTATGGCGGCGTAAGTGTGTATGACGGAGCAAATTTCAGGAATTATACGGTTTTGGACGGCTTACCCAACAATGGTGTAATTCATATACTGAATGATCATGAAGGTGAACTATGGTTTTCAACATTCAATGGAATTGCAAAATTTAATGACGGAAATATTATTTCACTATCCAGGTATAACACTGAAAGTCAAACAATTGCCTATTTCATTTTTCAGGATCATGATGAGAATTACTGGGTGGGAACAAACAAAGGATTGTATAATCTGAACCCTGAAAAATATTTGGCCTCTGAAACACTTGGTGAAGCTTTAACATCCGTGAATATGTACACGAAGGATCAGGGCCTTGTTTCGAATGAACTGAATGCAGGGGGCAGTTTGATCACTTCTGATGGGTCCGTTTGGCTGGGATCGGTTGAGGGAGCAACACATTTTTACCCTGATAAGGCAAAATTTCAGAATCATCCGCCTATTATTCATCTGGATCAGGTAATTGTAGGTGGTAAACCTGCTGAGAAAAATCAATCTGCCTACGATTACAACCGGAATTTTGTCGAGTTTAATTTTACCGGGTTAAGCTATGACGGACCTGAACAGGTCTCTTATGAGTACAGGCTTCGGGGGCTTAGTAACCAATGGCAAATTGCCGGCGGGCGAAATGTTCGTTTTGCTTCACTTCCGCCGGGGGATTATAAATTTGAAGTTCGGGCATATAACCACTTTGGGATATCAAGCGAAAAGTCTGCATCCTACTCATTTCAGATACTGCCTCCCTTCTGGATGAGCTGGTGGTTTATATTTTTGATATTTCTGTTAATCACCGGAATCATCGTAATGATTTATCAATTCTGGAAAACCAGGAAATTAGTTGAAATTGAGCGAATGCGTGTTCAAATTGCAAGTGATCTGCATGATGACGTTGGCTCATCGTTAACAGAATTGGCATTGCAAACCGACTTTTTACAAACTGGAAAAGTTTCCGGCTCGATTAAAAAAACACTGCAGCAGATAGGTGACCACAGCCGGAAAATTGTATCAAGCCTTGATGATATAGTCTGGTCGATTGATGCAAGAAATGATACCATTGGTGATTTAACGGATCGTATGCAGGATTATGCCAACAATGTTCTTGGAAGAAAAGGAATCGAGGTTCGTTATAATTTTGATGAACTCAATATGGATAAAAAACTTTCCGTGCATGTAAAAGAAAATATTTATCTCATTTTTAAAGAAGCTGTAAACAATATATCCAAACACTCAAACGCTGATAAAGCAGAGGTTGAGCTTAAATTAAAAAGTGATGAACTGAAACTTTGTGTGGATGATAACGGAAGCGATATTTCAGACCATAGAAAATCGGGCCAGGGTCTTCGCAATATGAAACTGAGAGCTGAAAGAATCGGTGCTACAACTCAGTTTAAAAACAGTGACGGTTTCAGCGTAATCGTAACAGGAACACTTTAACACTCAGAGCTATGACAAAAATCGGAATCGTAGAAGACAATAAAAAAATAAGGGATCTGATTCAGCGATATCTTGATATGCAGGAAAATATGAAATGCCCTGTTGCGGTTGATTCAGTAGAAGAGATGCTTGAATATCTCAAAGATTATGATGTTCCGGATGTACTCTTGATGGATATACAACTTCCCGGAATGTCAGGAATTGAAGGGATAAGCCTGATTAAAAAAGATTATCCCGAAACCGAAATCATCATGCTGACAATTTATCATGATTCGCACAAAATTTTTGATTCACTTTGCGCAGGTGCGTCGGGTTACCTGTTGAAACACACATCCCTTCCGGAGATAAAAGAATCGATCGAAACACTGATGGAAGGGGGCGCACCGATGTCTCCTCAAATCGCCCGGAAGGTTATCACACATTTTAGTGAAGCGAATGCCCCAAAAGAAAAAAAGGAAAGTATGCTTACCGACAGGGAGCAGGATATTGTAAATGGATTGGTAGACGGACTGAGTTATAAATTGATTGCAGACCGGTTTGATATCTCCATTGATACAGTAAGGGCACATATACGGAATATTTACAAGAAGCTGCACGTTAATTCAAAAGCGGAGGTAATTGCAAAGTCGCTGCGGGGTGAAATATAAGTGATCAGTATCACATGAATATGTGATGTTTTAGTAGAGTTATTGAACCTATTTTACAAGTGAAAACTAATTAGTATCCATTAAAGAAGTGAGGAAGATTATGAAACGGCAAGTATTTAAAAAAACAGGATTTTTCGTGATCGCTGCCTTATTTACCACAGGTTGCTACACACAATTGCAAACCGTTCATGAACACAGGATAACAAGTGTTGATAAAACTGAACGCTCCGGATATACCAGTCAGCCGCAATCTGCTGAACGGCCGGTGCAGAGTACAGCAGATGAACGTGTTGTGGAGGTAGCTGATGAAGAAAGTTATCTTGAAGGTTATGAGGATGGTGCGACAGATGGATACGAAGATGGCTGGACAGATGCAGAGTTGTATTATTTTAAAGATTATGAAACAGCACAGTATTACAGGGAAAATCAGGCTGTTTTAGGTCATCAGACTTCCCGTATTACATATGTTCACAACTACTATGGGCACGGTTATCCGTCTTACGCATACAGCGGTTTTTATAGCCCGTTTTATCATCACAGTGCTTATGGATATCCGGTAGCTTATCATCACTATCCCGCTTCCGGATTTCACCTTAGTTTTCATTTTGGCCACAGCTATCACAGCTATTACAGGTATCCGTATTATAGCGGTTTTTATTATCCCTATGGCTCATTCTTTGGATATGGCTTTCACAGGCCCTTTTATCACGGCGGATTTGTTCATCACGGTGGCGGTTTTGTTCACAAATCGGGCGTAAACAGAACACGTACGGTACGTTCTTCAGGACTCTCATCACGGGGAACTGCCAGCGATCGAAGAATCAGAGACAACTCAAGAAGTGCTAATGTGCAGGACAAGCGTACAACAGTGGTTAACAGCAGAACCCGCTCTGCAATCCGAAGCGATGTTCGGCGTACAGGCAGAACCGGATTGACTGACAGAAGAACCCGAATTTCAAGCAATGGGCGATCTGCTACAATCAGAACCCGTTCTTCAATCAGATCTTCCGGTTCCAGATCGAATATCAGATCGAGAACACCTGTTAGCACAAGAATCAGAAGTGCTGTCCGAAGCAGTTCCGGAAAATCAGGAGTGAGATCAACAAGAAGCCGTTCAGACAACCGAAGCTCATTGCGTAAATCGTCCCGTTCATCATCGGGAAGAAGTACGGTTAAAAGTTCTTCAAGATCGACATCGAGCCGCGGTAAAGTGAACAGATCATCCCGGTCTTCGTCCAGCCGGGGTAAGGTAAGCCGCTCGTCAAGATCGTCTTCGAGCCGCGGAACCGTAAAACGGTCCGGATCTTCAAGTTCGTCAAGCAAAGGATCGAAACGAAGCAGAAGTTCATCGAAAAAAGACAGGTAATCAGTTGCCGGACTCTTTTTGAAACCCACAGAGACAAAAATAGTATTAGTAAAGTAGAAAAATCCTCTGTGGGTTCAGTTTTACTTACTGTAAATAAAAATGTCATAACAACAGCATTCCTGAGTTACCTAACAAGAAATTAAATGCAAAACGTATGTCAATCAGAAAAAATGTAATTACTGTTCTGCTTTTTTTTGCAGTTGCACTTCCCTTGACAGCTCAAAATGACAATAATCCGCTGTTGTTCAGCAACCAGGCGATTTTGCTTGGAGACCAAAGAGGAGCTTATGATCCGGTGACAATGATCTTGCCGGGAATGGCCATTAATTCCGGTTTTGGATCGTTTCTGGATAATCCGGCCGCGGTTGCCATGTTTGATGAAAGTTTTCTGGAAGCCGGACTTGCTTTTCGTAGAGTTGATGAAGACAGTCGTTTTCTTGGCAATACACAAAACCTTACGAATTCGCAGACAAATCTTTCGAATATCGGGTTTATCTACAAGCTGCCAACCAGGCAGGGCAGTTTTGTGATCGGAGGCGGTTTTAATCAACAGGAATTTTTTAACCGTGCGCTTTCTGTCAGCGGAAGAAACACGAACAGTACGATCACAGACCAATTCAAGATTCCCGGGAATACATTTGAAGATATTGCTTTTAATACATTTGCAATTGATTACGGAGATGTTGACCAGACATTTCTGGAATCGATATTCAGGATCGGTTTTGAAACGTTTCCCGGAATTCGCCAGGAGGCTGAAATCACAAACAGAGGATATACGGGCGAATTTTCAGGTTTTATCGGAACAGAGTTTCAGAAAAATCTCTTTATCGGTTTGAGTCTCGGTGCAACGTCTGGTACGTTTAAATTTGATCGTACATTTCTTGAGATTGATAACTTAAATGATTTTGAGGGAGATTTTATTGACACGGACGATGATGGAGAAGGTGATACAGATGTGGACTCCATCTTGCTTTCGGATAAGGTAAGAACCGATATGACCGGTTTCAGGGCACGTTTAGGTGCAATTTATAAAGTAATGCCCTGGTTAAATTTCGGGGGCAGTTATACATTCCCAACCCGGTTAAACATTGATGAGACCTTTGACGCCAGAATTCTGACAACAATGGATAATGGCGTTGAGTTTGAAGATGATCTGTTCGGTGAATTTTCATACAGTGTATCATTCCCGGCAAGAGTTGGGCTTGGTTTTGCAATTGATGATTTTTCCGGATTTACATTATCCTTTTCTTCTGAATATGTTCAATTCAGCAATACCAGGATCAATTTCAGTGACGATGAACTTTTTGAGGATGAGCAAATTGAAAACAGGTTTATATCCGAGGTCTTTGACGATGTTTGGAGTTTCCGGGCCGGTGCTGCATACGATGTAAATCCTATGTTTACACTAAGGGCCGGATATGGTTATCAGCCGTCCAGGTTTAAAAGCGGCAGAGATGACAGGGATATTTTTTCAGCAGGGTTTGGCGCTCGCTTAACCGAAAGTGTGGATTTTGATATCGGTGCACAGGTAATCAATTTTGATGAGACTTCAACGGTTTTTGATTTTGAAGATCAAAACTTTAATCTCAATTCGGAAACTGCTGACCGCAGCGTAGACCAGTTACAGGTATTGGCTACGATTAGGCTGAAGTTTTAAACGGCGTCTAAATGTATACAGGGGGAATTCTAAGTCACTTTATTACAAAAAAATGTGATTTTTTAGAAACCATTATTGTTTTTTCCATGCCAAGTCATCTTTTGCGGCACCGGCTTCAATGGCAGAGTGGATCATACCTACGGCATTTTCATTTGGGGTACGACATTCATACCACCGATTAAAATCAGTGGCTACAATTTCGTTCATGCCTTACGGCATTGATTTGTTTAGATGTAAAATAAGTAATACTGCCATACAGAGATGGCAGTTAGTTAAAATGTTATGATTTTCAATTCAAATAACATTACCCACACAAACCTGGCAGGCTCTCGACGGATCAACATAGAGTCAAGGTTTATGATTCATCCTCGTCTTCTTCATCCTCTTTCTGAGCAGTCTTTTTAGGATTGATGCTTAAAACAGCATTATTCACATGCCGCACCACATTTGCCGTTGTACTTCCCATCATCAGATAGTTAATGCCGGTTCTGCCCACCGTGGACATGACAATGAGGTTATAATCATTGTTATTTATGTGATTTAAAAGCTCCTCGTGAGGTGAATCCGGTGATACAATAACTTCAGAAGTAACCTTGCCCGAAATTTCATGAAAATACTCTTTTTCAATAATTTTCATTCTCTCTTTCCGGATTTGTTTTAAAGAGGAGTCTTTTTCATCCGCTTCAAATTGCTCAAAACTTAAGACGTGAACAATGTGAACATGTCCGCCCGTTTTTTTGGCGATCTCCACAGCATACGGAAATGCTATCGTTGCGTTATCTGAAAAATCCGTCGTAACAAGAATTTTTTCAAAATTATCTACCTCAGATTCATTTTCAACAACCATAACCGGTATAGATGACAGACGAAGTACTTTTTCAGCCACGGATCCCAGGAAAAACCTGGAAAATCCTGTACGCCCATGGGTACTCATTATGACATAATCAAAATCCATCTCTTCAGAAATATCAATGATACATTGTGAAGGGCTGCCAATACCCACGATTGCTTCACCAAGTTTTGATTCATCAATGTAATTGCCGGCAGCTTCTGTAAGCCGTTCTTTTATATTGGTTTCAATTTCATCAAAATCTTTGTGCACCGGAGTATTTAATCCAAAAGCGTAAGGTTCATCCAGTTCAGAAATTGGTATGTGAGCATGGAAAGGAGATATGCGTGCGTCTTCAAATACGGATGAAAATTTATTCGCTATTTGAAGAGCTTTAAAGCTAAGGTCGGAAAAATCCAAAGGGACTAAAATTTTCATATGTGTGGATGTGTGATTAAAGATTATTATGATGTAACAACATTTATCTCATATAAATATACAAAACAAAATAAAAATGAACCCACGGATATGTAGTAGCAATTCGTAGGGATTAACCTGATAGCTTCGGAAAAAGAGACCGGCTAACTCTTTCAAATTTTAATTACGGTGGAAATCTGTAATGCTTTTTCGTAAACTTTTTCAATATTACTTCCCAAGAGTGTAAGATGCCCCATTTTTCTGCCTTCGCGGGAGTGCAATTTTCCGTACAAGT
>CAZFAJ010000045.1:9723-20259 GCA_964517005.1 uncultured Balneolaceae bacterium
AGTGTAAGATGCCCCATTTTTCTGCCTTCGCGGGAGTGCAATTTTCCGTACAAGTGAACGTGTGCATCCTCTGCAGAAAAGGAATCAGACACATTTTCTGCAATAGCCGGTCGATTTTGTGTTCCCAGCAGATTTACCATAATGGCACAAGGTTTTCGCAATTCTGTGCTGCCGAGAGGCAATCCAAGTACTGCACGAACATGGTTTTCAAACTGAGATGTGACGCACCCTTCAATTGTATAGTGTCCTGAGTTGTGAGGTCTTGGCGCAGACTCGTTCAGAATCAGGTCTCCATTCTTTTTCAGAAAAAATTCAAATGCAAAAATACCTTTTCCATCGATAGCTTCAGTTGCTTTTACTGCCAGGCTTTTGGCCCGGTTTTGAATGGCTGTGTCGACAGGAGCGGGGGCTTTTACCGCAACACATATATGATTTTCCTGAACGGTTTCAACACATGGATAGACAGCCAGCCCGGTTTCGTTCCTTGCGACCTGCACGGCGAGTTCATGTGTAAAATCCACAAATGCTTCGGCAATAATATCGTGTCCTTTATCTCCGCCCAGTTTTTTGAATGCATCTTCAGCATCCGCAAGATTTTTAACACTCTTATTTCCATAACCGTCATATCCGCCTTTAGAAGATTTAAGCAGAAAAGGCCAGCCGTGCTTAGTGCCAAAATTATTTAAATCAGGGGTATTTCGAATCAGTGTGTAGGGAGTTACGGGGATACCGGCTTTTTCAAAAGTCTGCTTTTCGATCAGTTTGTTTTCAATTAACCGGAAACTATCAGGCGATGGGAATATCTTTGTTCCGCTCTTTTCCTGAACTGCTGCCAGGATATCCGAGTCAATAAATTCATTTTCAAGGGTAATTACATCACAGCCGGATGCAAATTCCGCCATTGATTCAATGTCTTCAAAAGAACCTGATTTTGAGTGGGGGGTCATAAACTGAACAGGTTCATTTTCGGGACGATCGGAGTAGACTGCAATCTGTATACCAAAGCGAAATGCTTCAAGTGAAGACATTCGGGCAAGCTGACCCGCCCCAAGGAATCCAAGTTTAAAATTTGCAGGAAGAGAATTGTTCATAAGTGATATTATAGATGGAATGATACTGTTTTACCTTCAGGAAAGTAAGAATAAGATTGAATGAACCGAAGTAAAAAAGCGGGGATTTGCCGAAAAAATGATTCAGAAAAATCAACTGACTCGAATGATTATCAAAAGAGTGTAAACTTACAATTGAACCGCAGTGTGATGGTACATATTCTTCTTTTCGGGGTCCATGAGTCCTGCAGAATTGAAGGGAGATATCCAGCTGCGAATTTTCGAAACCAATTCAGTTATGGTATAAGTTGACTTGTCAGACATAAAGCTGCTAATCTCAAGCTCTATTTTTTCTTTGAGATTTTGCAATTCAGGATCGCCGGCGCAGAGAAATGTCTCCGGCTTGTTGCCGTTTAGCCTGCTGTTTTCATACCGGATGGTTGCAGTAAAATAGAGCATGACGGCAGCTTTAAAAAGCTCAAAATTCTCCCTGGATTGATAGCAAACTGAAATAAGTGAATCAAGAAATGAAAGCTCAATAAAGAAATCATCTTCCATCTTTTCGAGATATTTTTTCTTTTCCACTTCATCCTGTATGCTTGCGCATACTTTCAGCACTTTTTCGATACCCGAAAGGGTATGGGCAATTCCGGTGCTGTGGAGAGGATCTGCGAAGCCTGCAGTATGATTGAGTGCAATCCAGCCATCTCCATATATTTTATTCAGTTTTCTTTGAAGGCGTGCAGATTTGTAAAATCTGCCGGGATCTTCAGCAAGTGTGGCGGTTGAAAATATTTTAGAGAGTGATGGATAATTCCATATTACAGACTCCCAGATTTTTTCCGCTGCAATATCCTGAGGGACTTCACGATTGTTGCAGTCAAAAACCAGACCGGCACTTAAAAGGTTATTATTAAAACGAAGCATCCAGATCCAGCCTTCATGGATAATGTGATGCAGCGCGGAATTGTCAGGATTATAGGGATAATCACCGGTGAAAAAACTTCTTTCCTCCAGGTATTCATTCCAATGAGCTGTATGGTTGAAATGGGTATAAATTGCTCTGGAATTGGTACTGAATCCGGCCGCTGATGATTTTGTTCCTAAAAAAGTTTCCGAAAAGACGGAGGAACCTGTTGCATCTATAATCCACCTGCATGTAAGCTGCATTGGATCCGAATGCCTGAGTGCAGATACTGTCCAGATGTTTTCTTCTTGAATTCGTTTTACCTGCTCAACATTGGTATTGTCATAGTAGTCAACTCCTGTCTTTTCAGTTTGCCGGATTAAAAAATGATCTACATCACTTCGCAGCCAGTTTGTATCAGAATTGTGATCATTCACACTTGCTGCAACAAGGAGCTCATTACTGTGATACAGATCACTTTCAAACTGTTTTCCCGGCTTATGAGGATAGTAACTGAATCCGCGTTTCAAGCCACAAGTAACGCCGGGATAATTTTTTTGCCACTCGCCGTACCTGGATAATTTCTTTAAAAAAGGCAGATTGTATGTTTCTGAAAGATCTCTCAGAATCATGTCTGCGACAGGTGTGGACGATTCTCCGATAGCAAATCGCGGATGTTTATATTTTTCAAGAAGGCATACACGAAATCCGGAATTGGAGAGAGCCATTGCTGTAATTGATCCTGCAAAACCGCTCCCGACGATTAAATAATCATATATATCCGTTTGATTTTTCTGCATCTATTTTGTCATTATATCTTCAAATTTCAGAATAAGGGTATGAAATACTTAAGCAGAGCACGTGCAATCAATTTCAGGCAGAACTTTTTGAGAGAGATTCATTTTGTGAAGACGATCTTTTCTATTCGGAAAACATCTGTCGCAATCCGAAAATTTTTCCAGATCCCAAAGGTCACAAAAAATCCTTCCTTTTTTCATTTCCAGTGATTTTTTAATTACATATTCAAGTGACGACAGTTTTGGCGGAACATAATCACCGCTTTTCCGTAGTTTTTCCATAATGCCATTTCCGTCACGCGTTGGAATTACAGAACATGCGGAAACCCCCGTCTCGAAAGCAAATTCGATGGATCTTAAACACCACTCAATATTTTCATTTTCGTCAGTAAGGAAAGGTGGATTTAGCAGAATAAAAGCCCTGACAAATATATCTTTACTTGTCAGATAGTTTACGGCCTTACGGAAATCTTCAGCAGTAATTTGTTTATTCAGTTTTGGTAAAACGTCAGGATGGATGGTTTCCAGGCCAATGGCAATTTCAAATGATCCGGACAGTAACCTGCTAAAATCAGTAATGAAAGAACCAATCAGTTTTGGATGATTTTCGACAATCACATGTTCGTAATCTTTCAAGAGTTCAGCAATCTCGTTGTAATCGGATTTGGGAATTGCTTTTCCATCGAAAAAATTTCCGCTGTTGTAAAGTTTGATTATCTGTGCATCGGGCAGCTTCTTTAAAGCGTGCCGAATCTGTGCAGGAATGGCACCGGCAGGGGTTGGTTGGTCAAGTGTATGCCTCCACAAATCGCACATCACACATTTAAACGGGCATTCTCTGTTTGTCAAAAAGATAGCATTGACAGATTTCAGCTCTCCGTTCACTTGTGCTTCTGTTTCATTCAAAAAAAAGTCAGGCAGAAAGGGATCCATATTTTCCTTTTCAGGCCGGAGCTCAAGAATGCTATTATTTGAAATAGGTGTATTCAAAACAAAAATTTATTGATAATCTAAACAGTAGTAAAAATGGTGCCTGCGATTTTGTCAAATTTTCTAATTTCACAGCTTAGGTTAAGAATAGAGTGACATAAAATAATTTCTATACTCCATTTCATTTTCGGGAAATATTTGCTTGAAAGAATCCATATCAACAATACCGTGCTGCATGCGTCTTTTCGGATATACGGGCATATCAAATCCTGTTACAGCCTTTACACCCCGCTGAACTATATCTCCTTTCAAAGCATATAACTCCTCATGTTTCCAATCAGTGAGTTTTATAAAGGGAATCCCTTCCGACACTTCAATCACATTTGGCAGGGTATACGGACTAAAACCGGTGAACCCGTATCTGGCTGAGGTTGCATATACCCGGACATGTCCGCGGCTCTGCCCGCCGGAGTAGGTCAGTGAATGTTTAATTTTGTCAACTCCCCACCCCTCATGGTACAAGAGCGGGTTATTAAGCACACTTCGTATGGTAAGTTCCGGATTATCTTCGATGGGATAAGATTTCATGTTTTCATCACCGCCATCGCCGTCGGCAAGATATTTCCACTCGGGATATCTTTCCCTGATTTTTTTGCAGAGTGCCAGGGCCATCGTCGCAGCTTCAACATCCCGCTGCTTATAGTCTTCTATGACTTTTATGGTCTCTTTGTAATTTAAATCAGATAAATCAGCTTCTAAAACTTCGAGAAACATCCCCAGTCCAAGCCGGTCAAGAAATTTGTAAGCCTGCTTTGCATCCGGCCCGTTATTTACGGACAGTGTAAATGCTTTTAACCTCGCCGGAGATTCGCCTCTTTTTAACAGGAGATCATATAAGGTCAGAAAAACTGAACCGCTATCAATTCCGCCTGAAAAAAGAACCCCGATGGGTTCGTGTTCAGGAATCGTATCTAACCATTTAGAACATTCATTAGTCATGGCAGCAATATATGCTTCTCCAATTTCATCCAGGTTTGAATTCAGTGATTCTCTTCGGGGTGTAAAATATCGTTTGTGATCTGGATTGGGGTCCGGGCATCCGATTACATCAAGCCGGGTAACATAATGGGCGGGTACCATGCGGGTATAGTCAGGCCTGAATTGATGGTGCAGGTCTTTCTCTTTCAGATAGCTGTAAATATCATCAATTCTGTCAGCAACAATCAGCAGCGGTCCGGCCACTTGTTTTGCCATAAAGTACCTCATCGGGCGACCGATGGACCGGGCCATATAAACCTGCTGATCTTTTTTGGTGACGATTGCAAAATTCCCCTCAATTTTCCGGATCTCTTCCGGATTTCCCGTTGAAACCAGTTTTTCAGCATCTGCCTGAGACATATTAAAAATCTGATTTTTTTCAGGGTCAATCAGGTTGACAAAATCATCAAGTTTCTGAATTACTTTAGGCATTGGTTTTTAGATTTAGTATTTAGAAATGAATTAGTTTTCTGTAAGTGAATATAGTAAGAAACACAATTTTATGTTCCTGCTGTTCCCTTGATTAAAATGAAATCAGATCTATACAGATTCACACCTCTCA
This sequence comes from uncultured Balneolaceae bacterium, assembly GCA_964517005.1. Taxonomy (GTDB): domain Bacteria; phylum Bacteroidota; class Rhodothermia; order Balneolales; family Balneolaceae; genus CAYVBJ01. The sequence goes on from CAZFAJ010000045.1 coordinate 15,007, forward strand.
TACAAATTCCATATCTTGCAGCATAAAATTAAAGATGATACAGAATGAATATTGGAGAAAAATTAAAGCAGGTGAAGCAGCGTTATGACGAAATTAATCAGGCTATGGCTGATCCTGCTATTTATGATCGTCCGCAGGAATATACGGAACTGACTAAAGAGCATACGGCCTTAAAGGAACTGGTTGAATATTTTGATCGCTGGAGTGAAATAAAGCAGAATATAAAGGGTAACAGTGAACTGATTGAACAGAATGAAGATCCGGAAATTACGGATATGGCAAGAGAGGAGAACAGAGAGCTCAAAGCTGAGCTGGAAAAACTTGAAGAGCAAATCAAGTTCAAACTGATCCCGACAGATCCTGATGATTCCAAAAATTGTATTGTTGAAATACGGGGCGGAACCGGGGGAGATGAAGCAGCTCTGTTTGCCGGAGACCTCTTTGAAATGTATCGCCGGTATGCAGACAAATCGGGATGGAAAATGAATATCCTGAATGTACAGGAAGGAGATATGGGTGGTTTCAAAGAGATTGTTTTTGAACTTTCGGGCGATGAGGTTTACGGAAAGATGAAATATGAAAGCGGGGTCCACAGGGTGCAGCGGGTACCCGAGACAGAATCACAGGGGAGAGTGCATACATCGGCTGCCACGGTTGCAGTTTTACCGGAAGTAAATGATGATGTGGATATTAAAATTGATATGGGCGATGTTCGTGTGGATACATTCAGGTCAAGCGGCGCGGGCGGACAGCATGTAAATAAAACCGATTCGGCCATCCGGCTTACCCATGAACCGAGCGGTGTTGTTGTAGAGTGTCAACAGGAACGGTCGCAGCATCAAAACAAGGAAAAAGCCGTGATGATGCTTAAGACAAAATTGTATGATATGGAAATGGAAAAAATTCGTGCTGAAAGGGCAGCAGACAGAAAAAGCCAGGTTTCAACAGGAGACCGCAGTGCAAAAGTCCGAACCTATAACTATCCGCAGGGCCGTATCACTGACCACCGGATAAATCTGACTCTTTACAACCTGGATGAAGTTCTGAAGGGTGAAATTGATGATGTAATCAAAGCGCTGCGCGTTGAAGAAAATCTTGAAAAATTGAATGCGGTGATGCAGTAAAAGAATTAATAATTCTTAAAATTGAGAATTTAGAATTAACTTTATCAGTATAGTTACAAAACTTAAACAGATTGAAAAGTGAGCTTTCCAAATCCTTTTTATCGATGGCGCCCTCATCCCTGGCATGGCCTTGAAGTTGGTGATCATCCTCCGGAAATAGTAAATGCTTTTATAGAAATCACTCCGTTTGATATGATCAAATATGAGGTAGACAAGAAAACCGGATACATGCGGGTTGATCGTCCTCAGCGTAGTTCATCACTTCCGCCATCACTATACGGATTTATTCCGAGAACATATTGCGGTAGCCGGGTCGGAAAACTTGCCGTAGGAACGGAAGTCGGAGACGGTGACCCGCTTGATATCTGTGTACTTAGCGAAAGGCCTATTGATCGAACGGAAGTAATACTTAGTGCCAGGATTGTGGGAGGAATTCATATGATTGACAGGGGTGAAGCCGATGATAAAATTATATCTGTTTTAGACAACGATAGTTTTTACAGCAACATACAGGAGATATCTGATTTGCCTGATGTACTTATTGAACGCCTGCGCCATTATTTTGCGACATACAAGCTGATACCGGGGCAGGATGCTGATGTTGAAGTAGACCGGGTATATGATAAAGATCATGCGAAAAAAGTAATAGAAGCATCTGTTCAGGACTACGAAGAAATGCACGGTTCTTGAGTCTACGGTTGTCAATGCAGCTATTTTTTTAGTACCTGTTTTGATTTGCAGCATCTTATATAATTATTTTAATGAAGATAAGTTAAATTATTTCATACAAGTAACTTAGAATATGTTATATATAAATAATATAAGTCTATAGGGGAGATACAGAGAAGATGAAAGCATCAATCACGCTTGGAAAATTTGCCGGTATAAAAGTACGGATTCACTGGAGTTTCTGGCTGATCATTGTCTGGATTATATTTCTGGATATCTCAAGAGGGAATGACCTGACAGGAATGATGTGGAATATTCTGTTTATTTTAAGCCTCTTTTTTTGTGTGGTTCTTCACGAATTCGGACATGCACTTACTGCCAGGAAATTTAATATCGGAACGCGGCAAATTACACTTCTGCCAATAGGTGGCGTGGCAAGTCTCGAAGATATGCCCGAAAATCCCTGGGAAGAGTTTTTAGTTGCCATTGCAGGTCCTCTGGTGAATGTTGGTATAGCCATTCTTTTGTATTTAATTGTTCCTGTTGAATCTTTTATAAACCAGGATCCTGAGGCGCTGCAGGAATCATTGAGTATGGTTGACTCAGCTAATTTCCTTTTTTTTCTGTTTGCAGCTAATATCATGCTGGTCGCCTTTAATTTAATTCCGGCGTTTCCCATGGATGGCGGGCGCGTACTGAGAGCGCTGCTCTCTATAAAACTTGACCGTGTAAAAGCAACACAGACGGCATCACTCCTGGGACAAATGCTCGCTTTTTTCTTCTTTATAATTGGCTTATTATACAATCCAATATTGATTCTGATTGCTATCTTTGTCTGGTTTGGTGCACAAGGTGAAAATGTCATGATTCAACAGATGTCATTGTTGAAAGGACATGATGTGGAGGATGCTATGATGACAGACTTTACGGAATTAAGCCCGCAAGATACTGTAGATCATGTAGTTGATATCATAATATCAGGGACTGAACGAGACTTTGTTGTAACAGAAAATAATGCTGTAGTAGGAATAGTAAAACACTCTGATATAAATGATGTTTTGCGAAACAAGGGAAAAAACGAACCTGTCAGAGAGTTTATGAAAAAGGATTTTGTAGAATTAAGTGCGAAGGAAAAACTGACAGATATTTACCGGAAAATCAGAGTCAACCAAAACGATTTTTTTCCGGTTTTTGAGAATGGAGAGCTTACAGGTGTAATTGATATGGATAATATTAACGAATTTATGATGTTCCGGTCATCGGTTGATTACTAAAGACTTATTCTGCAGGTATCATTAACAATGGAGAACGGCCATAATGAGAGATATCTCGTACTGAGCTTTTAGAGGTAAGCCATTCTATAAATTTTTTCTTATACCGTGTCATTACAATAATTTGTCCTTGTTTATTCATCAGCCAGGATGTAATTCCGCTAAAGAAATCCTCACTCTCTTTAACTTCAAGAATACTTTTTTCCGATACCTTTTGCTTTAAACGAGACGCGAATTCAGCTATAATTTCTTCTTTTTCTCCTGTATCAACATGCAATGCATGAAATTCAGCATCCAGCAGAGAAGCCAGATTTTGAACCCATTTTATAATTTTCAGATCATGTTTTCTTAAATCTGTTGCGAAAACAAAAGATTCAACAGGCCTGTAGTCGGTATTTGCCGGAATTGCAATTACGGGGACCGGAGAATCCAGAAGTATTGTATTTGTCATGCTTCCATATATTAAATTTTTTAAACTGTACTCTCCACCGGTTCCCATGATTACCAGGCCGGGCAATCTATTATTAATCTCGTGGAGAATGGTGGATGCTATTTTACCTGTTTCAATTCTAATTTCGATGTCAATGTGACTGAATCTGTCGACAGATTTAAGATCTTTTTTTATTGATTCAAGTTCTTTTTTTGCTGCGCTTCTTCGACTCTCAAGAACTTCATTCAACCGGGATGGGAATTCATAGGGAGGTTCAATTACATTTAACAGGCATACCGTATCATCTGTTTTGGCAGCAATTTCACAGGCATACCGGTACGCAGTTTCAGATCTTTGAGTGAAATCAGTGGGAACTAATATGGTTTTAAAAAATGACATTTCCTGATTGCAAGATTGTTTATCCGTTATTAATAAATCTAAATTCCGTGTTCAACTCCTGGAATAAAATCTTAACTTTCATTTAATTCCTGAGAAATGATTTTACCTATATAAACATTTTTCAACAAAGAATCACCTGACTGATTATTAACAAATTACTACTATAAAATGTGTGGAAGATATGTTTTAAAAGCAAGCATCAATGAGTTGAGCGAAGCTTATCATACAGAGCCGGAAGAGGGAATTTTTTTTGAGCCTATTTATAATGCAGCTCCAACCATAGAGATGCCTGTAATATTTGAGAAAGGCTCCGAACGTGTAATCGATAAATTCAGATGGGGGCTGGTTCCTTTTTGGGCTAAGGATGAAAATCCAAAATATTCAATGATTAACGCGAGACGGGAAACCGTAACAGAGAAAAAATCTTACAGTAAACCATTCACTTCACAACGCTGTATTGTACCTGCAAATGGTTTTTATGAATGGAAAAAAGAAGAGAATGGCAAACAGCCATACTACATTACCTTTAAAAATAAAACCTTTATGAGTTTTGCGGGAATTTATGAAAGGTGGAAAGGAGAAGATGGAAAAAAAATCAACAGTTATTCAATTATAACTACGGATGCCAATAAGCTGATCAGTAATTTGCACAACCGGATGCCGGCCATTCTGCATGAAGAAGAATTTTCTTTCTGGCTGGATCCTGATAATCACGATACAAATGCTCTGCAAGAGATCCTTGTACCTTGTCAGGATGGAGAGATTGAATATTACCCCGTTTCAAAAAAAGTAAATTCACCGCAGAACCAGGGAAAAGATCTGATTGATCCGGTTTAGCCACTTGTGAGATTTTCTCACAATCTGTTTTTTTTGAAATCTTTGAGATTTATTACTGCGGAGCTTAAGAGAGCAGCGGCAAAGAGAACGGCAGTCAAAGTGTCAATCAACACAGGGTTCCAGTCCATCCCGGTAAACGTATCTGCCAGAAATTTGATGTAGGAGGCGGGCATGTCGTAATAGCCAAGCTCCATTCTCACCTTCCAGTGCCAGTCGGTGCAGGGACAATATCCCCAGCCGTACCAAATTCCCAGAATTACCCAGGAGCCAAGTGTCAGGAGTAATGAAATGAGATTCAGTAAGCGGGTTTTTTTCAAGATCCACCCAAACAGATTGAACAGTATCAGGATTGAGTGAAAAGCAAAAAAGAAGATGTTTAAAAATTCGTAGATCATATCATGAGATTATGAAAAGCTGATCACTGAGAATTCATATTCAATATTTCCGGTTTTTTCCGGGATCAGTTTATGATAAATGCTTACTTTTGAAAGTACGGATTATTTCAGGATTGTATGATAAAGAA
>CAZFAJ010000045.1:20359-23765 GCA_964517005.1 uncultured Balneolaceae bacterium
ATAGATACAAAAATTTTGACCTGGTAAAAAAACGATTGCTTCAGGCCGGCGTTCGGATAGCAGGAGTCATCAACGAGATCTATGGGCAGTAAGAGCTTAAAAAATCACAGCGGCTGAATTCATTCTAAGGATTTACTAAAATAGCAGGATAAATTTTTGAGTATTCTCTGATAGTACATGAAAAAAGGACTTTAGAGAGATTCAAGGATTTTTTTGTGAATTTCGTAATCTGATTTTCCAAACAGTACGAACCGGATCTGTTTAACGGTATTTAGCCCGGGAGCTGTTTGCAGAACTGTTTTTAATGCTACATTGGCTGCAGCTTCTGTCGGATATCCAAATGCTCCGGTGGAGATGGCCGGGAAAGCGATTGAAGTGATATTGTTTTCATCGGCCTTTTGCAGGGCATTGCGATAACAATCAGCAAGCAATTTATCTTCCGGTTTGTCGCGTCCGTACACGGGGCCGAGGCAGTGAATCACATGACTGTTTGGAAGGTGCGGTGCATTCGTAATGACTGCTTGTCCCGGAGATATGGGTGCAAGCGGCCGTGTCTCTCTTTCAAGTTCAGGATCTCCTTTTGAGTGGATGGCACCGGCAACCCCGCCGCCGATTTTAAGTTCTGCATTTGCTGCATTTACGATGGCATCCATATCAGGTTGATTGGCGATATCTCCCCGGATTAATTCTATTGTGAAGTCAGAAAATTTCTTTTCCATGATAATTACCTCTCTTTTTGGTTTTTATTACATTTATTTGGTCAATAAACCGTCAGCCACTCTCATTAATGTTCATAAATAGCAGGCAAAAGCACAAATTTTTTTTAAATGTGTCATGAAAAAGTTTCAGACCAACTGGTACGAAAACTTACAAATTTTGAGAAAATCAAAAAACAGGCCTTTGTGATACTTAAAAGGCCGATTTATCAGGTGAATTGAGAATAACTATGAAAGCGCTTTTTGATCTTTACAATTATTTAATAGTGATTATTTGTCAGAAAAGTAAAAAAAATTACCTATAAATATGGAAGCGATTTTTTACAAATCATATTTATAAAAGCGCTTTTCCAAAGGAATAAATGTGAAAATGATTTTATGTTATGAAATCATTATTAACAAATTGTTAATAATAAAAATATTGAAAGGGGTTTCAATAGATAAGTATGAAATAATGACACTTTTATAAAATATATGAGTATTTGAAAATTGATAGAATCTTGACTTTAAAAATAGAATAGGTGTAAGTTTGTATCGAATTCAATGGACAAATAGTTCATTTGATTAATTCAAACAAACAATCAATCAATCAACCATAAGATGAAAACAATAAAACAATCAATCGTAACAGCACTGCTAATCGCAGGATTTCTATTTGCGGGTAACGCAATAGCAAGCAACACCGGTTCTGATATACTTACAACGGCTGAAACAGAACAGGTTGAAAAGGACCTCTTCAAAAAGATGGAAACAGGTATCCTTTACAGCCTTAAATCAGAGAATTCAGGTGTGATTGAATCAATACTCTATAATACAGTTGAGTTCAAGGTAAAGTATCCGGAATTCAATTCTGTAGAAATTGAAAATGCCCTGATTAAAAAGGTAAGAGAAGGCAATAAACATATCATCAGATACAAAGCTTTTCTGGCTCTCTCATATATAAGGAATCAAAATACATTTGATTCTGCCGAGAAGTTGGTAAAATTTCTGGATATTGAAAATCAAAATGAAATTTTCACATACCTGGAAAACAAGCTGAAAGCTGATCAACTGGCTGCCCGATAAATTCTTACTTTTAAACATCTACAACTAATCAAAACAGTTAAAGCACAAAAAACTGTTAAACTCCATGTCAATAGAGCCTTTTGTCGTTGAGAAATGACAAAGCCTATCTATCAATAAAAAACCATACTCGAAACCCGGTTAATGTTTCACATTCTTACGAATGGATCATTGGCCGGGTTTTTTTTGGCTGGAAAAAATTGTCAGTAAAAATTGTCAATCAGTGTTAAAAGGATCTGCGAGAGGTAAAATAGTCATGTAAACTCCTGAAAAAACTGACAAGCAGACACAAAATTCAATTCGGTATGATATTGGTATCTCTGTCAAGCAAAGAGAAATCAATAAAACATTATGAATCTGAATAAATTTACACTAAAAGCACAAGAGGCAGTTCAGGCGGCGCTGGAACTGGCGCAAAATGAAAATCATCAGGCTGTAGAGCCGGTACATGTATTGAAAGCCCTGCTCAGTGACCCGGATAACGTGGTTGTTACAATACTGAATAAACTGGGCGCACCGGCAGGTAAATTAAAAGAAGCTGTTGACAAAGAGATAAAGACACTGCCTGTTGTAAAAGGAGCTTCAGTATCAGGGCAATATCTATCAAATGATCTGAAAGAGGTATTTGATATTGCTCAAAAACAGGCAACAGAGATGGGTGACGAATATATAAGCTCTGAACATGTGTTGCTTGGCATTGTAGTTTCAAAAAATGATGCGGGAAGAATTCTGAAGGATCAGGGTGTAACCAGGTCACAGATCCTGCAGGTATTGAAGGATGTTCGTGGAAGTCAAAAAGTGGACGATCCCAATGCCGAGAGCCGTTATAACGCACTAAAAAAATATGCAATCGATTTAAATGAACAAGCGGAGAAAAACAAGCTGGATCCTGTTATCGGCCGGGATCAGGAAATCAGGCGTGTGATGCAGATTCTCTCGCGAAGAACGAAAAATAACCCGGTGCTTATCGGTGAACCGGGTGTGGGTAAAACAGCGATTGCCGAGGGAATGGCCCTCCGGATTGTAAGCGGCGATGTGCCGGAAGGACTAAAAAGCAAACGGATTGTTGCTCTCGATATGGGTTCTCTCGTTGCCGGAACCAAATTCCGTGGTGAATTTGAGGAGCGCCTGAAAGCAGTTGTGAAAGAAGTGATCGATTCCGATGGCGAGATTATCCTTTTTATTGATGAAATTCACACACTGGTTGGAGCCGGCGCAACCGAAGGCTCGATGGACGCTGCAAATATTCTGAAACCATCGTTGGCACGGGGCGAATTGCACGCTATCGGGGCTACCACGTTAACGGAATACCGAAAGTATATTGAAAAAGATAAAGCGCTTGAACGCCGTTTGCAGACGGTATTTGTAGGCGAACCCAATATAGAAGATACGGTTTCAATTTTGAGAGGATTACAGGAACGCTATGAAGTTCACCACGGCGTTCGAATTACAGACGCAGCCATTGTTGCGGCGGCTGAGCTTTCTCACCGGTATATTTCTGACCGTTTTTTACCCGACAAAGCGATCGACCTGATTGATGAGGCAGCCTCCAGGTTACGATTGCAGATCGATTCTATGCCGGAAGAGCTGGATAGTATTGAACGTCAGATCCGGCAGCTTGAAATCGA
>CAZFAJ010000046.1:0-7266 GCA_964517005.1 uncultured Balneolaceae bacterium
GGAAAAGTTCTTTCAATTCTTCTTTCCCTGTATCTTCTCTATCAATGATTTCCCGTGCCTTTATGAGAATATGATAGGTTCTTGAGATTAGCTCTGGGTCATATTTCATTATTCTCTTTGGTTTCAGATAAATACCATCCCTTTCAATTAAATCCCGGCTGATCCAACGGTCCAGTTTTTTACCATAATTAGCAGGCCTGGCGGCTCCCAATGCACATAATCTCTGTCCGGCACTTTCAATTGTCCAGACAGGAGTGATAACCTGCGAATCCGATACTTTTGAATCATTTTGAGGATATAAACGTATCTCTTTTTTCCGTTCAATAATCAGGCAGTTTATCGGTTTCCACGTAATACTTTTCATGAATCTATTATAAATAAGTGTATATATTTTGAACAGATTTGGTTTCAATAACCCTCTCATTGTTTCAGGAGTCTGGTAAAAATTTATTGGATGCAAACCCTCGTGTGGCTCTGTGATGCTCATAATATTGCGTGCCGACGGAGGGAGCAATTTTTCCAAATCCTGACTTTTGATCCATTTGGTTTCAATCCATTTCCAGGTAGACTCATAATATCCGGATGCTGCAGTCCGGGGATAACTGATGGTGTGAAGAAGTTCACGATCCAGCCTTGCTGTAAATAAGTTGAAAATTTTGTTTGAAGAGTCTTCAAAAGATTTCATTGAAGGGGCAGTGGTGAGCTCTTCGAGAAGGCTATAGATAGAATGCGGACGAGGGAAAAGGTATCCGGAACCGATTTTGACCTTATCAAGTGATTGTTGATAACGGGTTTGGACCGGCTCTTCTGATCTGAAAAGTGTGCCTTTAGCATCTGAAAATGAGAAAAAAGGATTTACCATTTGGAATAGAGAGGCAAGGGCAGCATCTTCTATTGATATCCTGAAGTGCTGGTCCCACAAATGGCGAAATATGAATTTATTTTCAAGTCTCTGTTTGAGGTTTTTTAATGAAATTGGTTTCGCTGTGGAAATCCGGCTTTTCACGGAGCTGTTTGTGAGCAGCTGTAATTGTGTTCGATACAGTTTATTGTCTGCCAAATATCTACCAACAGACCATGCGATAAAATCCCCGGATGGGTCCGAATCTGTGGCAATAACAATCCTGTTAAACCAGCTGTTTTTCTGTTTTAGTTCTTTTCTGATTTCTCTTTTTTCAGGATTAGCTTTTTTACCGAGTTTCAGTTTTTGTGAATCAAATTTTGGATACCAGCAAAATCCTCCGGTACTCAGTACCTCCAGCCAGGGAATCTGCATCTGTTTGATGTAATCTGCAACGGTTGGCGATTCAACGATCAGAAGTGTGTATTCGCTTGATGTCACAATCCGGAAATTTCGGAGAGATATCGATCTTCGAGGCTTGTCATTTTTTTTTGCTCTTCTTTTGTCTGATCATTGTAACCAATCAGGTGAAGAAGGCCATGAATAAAAATCCTTGAAAACTCTTCTTTTTGATTTGTTTTAAATTCGGCAGATTGTTCAGCAATTCTCGGAGCGCAACAGTAGAGAGTTCCCTCAATATTCTGATTTTTATTTTCGTCATCATATCTGAAACTGATAATATCTGTTACATAATCCCGGCCAAGATGTTTTCTGTTTAATTCTACAATTTCATGTTCATCCACGAACACCAGCTCCACATGCCGGAACGAGATATTTTCAGAATCTTCAATCTCATTAAAAATTCTTTTGAGTTGGTTGTTATCTAACGGCAAGCCAAAACCGGAAGGATTGTGAACGGAAAGAGAAGAAGTATTTTCGGTTTCCGGTGAGGGGTCAGGAAAGTTCATCATCATCAAAACTGAAATCATCGAGTCCGGCTGAGTCTGTCAGTGAGAGTGCTACACCGCACATCATCATATCTTCCGGCAGTTTGGTGAAATCACCTGAGAGAACTGCGTCACTTACATTGGCATAGAGACTACACCCGGCACCCTGTTCTACAATCAATCCGGAAGTGATATTGCCGTTTTTACCAAAAAACGTTACCTGCTTCAGCATATCACTTGCAATAAATGCGGTACAGTTGTGAAGCTGCAAAAAAGTATTGTGAGCATATACGGATACCATGTTCATTCGTTCACCGCCTACATCGAGGCCAAGGTGAATTTCAAGAGCAAGCTTTCGGGTCTGTTCTTCATCGTGTAACTCAAAACGATACACATCATTGCCAAGAGGCTTTGCAGTGGCAAGAAGCACCTGACTGATAGCGTCTATATTTTCTTCTGTAAATTCGTGAATCATTGCCGGGTTATTTTCTGAACGTTAAAATTCTGTTGTGGTATTATTCAGATATTAGTGGAACCAATATTAAATATACAATAGATGATGCTAACAATAAATCTTTTGCTAAATTCCAAGATTAAATCTTTCAATTTGTTCATCACTTGCCTCTTCAGAATCAGGTAATCCGAGTAAACCATTTGTAATCATATTTACCTCTTCGGCAAGCTGGTTTGCACTGTCAGGATCGCCTGATTTGTAGTAAACATTTTGAAGTATGGTTAAACGGCTGACATTAAAACTTGCATCAGAGATCAGTGATTCTCTTTGTTCACTGTTTCTTTGTATATCTCTTCTGATTTTTTGTTGTCTGTCAAAATTTGCACTTGCACGAGCTTGCCGTGCATCCGACTCAAGATTGTTAATCCTGGATTCAATTGTTTCAAGATCTTCCATTGTGTATTTCATATCCTGAAGCATGTTATCACGAATAAACTCTGCAAGCTCGAGGGCACGTTCAAACTCCTGGACCCTGGTGTAACGATAGGAGTAGAGAACGGGTATTGTCCAGTCGGATTCTTCAGCACGAAACGGAACGTTATCCTCTCCGAATTTCAGCCAGTAAGCTGCTTCCTCGGGCTGATCCCGCTCTATATACATATCCGCGAGCTGTGAGAAGCCATATCTGTAATTTCCGAGCATTCTGCGAATGTTTTCATCAAAATAGACAGATGGGTCATTCCATTTTGTGAACCTGAATTTTTTGAGTCTGTCAGCATGTACATCAGGGTCAATATAACCAAACTGACCGGATTCCCGTTTTTTGGGCACAACGCGATAGGCTTTGCCTTCAAACTGGAAATAGTTTTGTAAACCGAGCTGTCCGGTTCTAGAAACCGTATTGGCGTAATAAACCGGCCGGAGCCATTGGTTGGATCTGAGTATCTCAAGCACCATTTGATCCTGAACCTGCAGGTAGTGTCTTCGGTTTCCCTGCCCGTCAGTTCCGGCGAAACGGCCTTCCAGGTACCAGGAAACTTCATCATCCAGCGAATCGATTGGAATCGAATAGGGTACAGCACTTCTAACCTGATACTCAAAATTACCACTGCGTTGTACGCCGGTAAGTTCATCTGTTTCTGCATCTCCGGAAAAAGCTTGTTTTAGAAGTGTCTTATTAACGGGAATGACGATATTCTGGGGATTGAAAAGTGAAAGTCCTGATGTCATTTCATCGATTTCTTCATCACTCAGCTCAATTGGCAGTGGCAGGGATTCATGAGTTTGCTCATCACGCAGTTGTTTAATATACCAGTCTGTATTTAGCAGGCTTAGCACAACAACCCTCACATCTGTCCGCACACCTTCAACCTCCTGCAAGTACCAAAGGGGAAAAGTATCATTGTCACCGTTTGTGAACAGGATAGCATTTTCCTCGAGGGAATTAAGGAGATTATACGCATAATCCCGTGCCACATACCTTTCGCTGCGATCGTGATGGTGCCAGTTTTGAGCTCCCATCCAGAATGGAACAGCAAGAAACATAAGTCCAAGCACCCCGTAGCTGATATACCGGTTATTCATTTTTTCACGGATTAAATCCAGCAGGGCTGTGCCTCCCATGCCTATCCAGATACTGAAAGCAAAGAAGGATCCTACATAGGCATAATCTCTTTCACGGGGTTCAGCCGGAGTTTGATTCAGATATACAATGATTGCCAGCCCCGTAAAGACGAACAGTACAAGAACGGAAAAAGCTCTTTTCCAGTCATTCTTAAAATGATAGAGCATACCTAACAAACCAAACAAAAAAGGGAGATAGAAGAACCCGGTATGGGCCGGATTACCCGCATTTCTGGATTCACGGAATCCGGCGTTCCATCCCGAATCCTGTATATCGGCATCTCTTCCGATGAAATTCCAGTTAAAATAGCGTACGTACATATGGTATACCTGGTATTTCCAGAAATACTCCCAGTCACTGCCGAACTGGGCATAATACTCAAGATGGTGTGGCTGGGATGAGTGCCGGCGCGGAAACAGTGTCTCTTCATTGCGGTCAATATTACCGGTTTGAGGATCAAATGTAGAACCCATCAAAAGCGGTGTCTGTCCGTATTGTTCTCTGTTCAGGTAACTGATAAATGCTTCAACATTCTCCGGGTTATTTTCATCGATCGGAGGATCTGCCTGTGAACGGATAAAAATCAGAGCATAGGATGAATAGCCGATGATGATCATGGCATAGCACAGAGCGGCCACATTGGCTATGCGGTAATTTTTTTTCTGTGTATAGTAAACGGCAAATGCCACAATCAGCAGGATAAGCATGATGTAGGTTGCCGGCCCGATTAGCCCATAGGTCATTCTGTTGATTCCATCGGCAAGGCTGGGAATTGAGATAACCGTAAAAGGATATATAAACAGAAATGTGAGTACGGTAATCGCACCAACTGCTACAAAAGTGACAAGTGTAAAATCTCTTTTTTTGAAATAGATGATCAGTGCCACAAAGAAAAGAGCCAGCAGGTTCAAAAGATGAACACCCAGTGCGAGGCCAAACATGTAAGCAATCAGTACGAGCCATCGCTCCGAATGAGGTTTTTCGTGGTTTTCACCCCATCTGAGTGCCATCCAGACCACAGCGGCCGTAAAGAACATGGATGACGCGTAAACTTCCGATTCAACCGCATTAAACCACATTGTTTCAGATACGGCAAAGGTCAATGCTCCGAAAAAACCGCCGCCATAAAAACCGATTTTTTCAACCGGATCCATATTTTCAACCGGCCCGCGCCACTCTTTAATTAAAATGACAATTATGAGATAGAGAAACATAATCGTAAAAGAGGAGGCGAGCACGCTTATAAAATTAATGCTCATTGCCACATAATCTGATGGCATAAACATAGAAAAGATCCGGCCGGTGAGGGATGAGAGAGGTGCACCGGGGGGATGCATAATCTGTAAACCATAAGCGGCAGCTATGCGCTCGGCAGGATCCCAAAAATCTGTTGTTGGGGTCATTGTTGAAGCGTAGATAAACAGGGATATGGCAAAAACAACGACTGCGAAAAATATATTGCGTGACTGGTGCCTGTCAAACACAGATGATAAATTCATTGAGTAAATTCTTTTTATTTTCCTGGTTTGTGATAGTCCAAAATCAAAATTCCAACGCTGGAATTGCTAAGATAGTACAACTACGTTCATATCTTATATTCAAACGCAAAATATACCGAAAGAGTAGCGCTTTGCCTAAATGAAAATTTTACACCCAACAAACTTGCTCAGCGTCCAAAAAATGGTTATTAACCACACTACTTAATTTTAAATAAAAAATATAGCTAAATATGACAATGAGTGACCGGCCGGAAGCTAAACCGGAGCGATTTACAACAAAGTGGGGCTTAATTCTGAGCGTTCTTGGCATTGCGGTGGGAACCGGAAATATCTGGCGGTTTCCGCGAATTGCGGCGCAAAATGGAGGTGAAGACGGAGCCGGTGCATTTCTGATTGCCTGGGTTACTTTTCTTTTTCTTTGGTCTATTCCATTGATAATTGCCGAATACGGAATCGGGCGTAACGGGCGAAAAGGTGTTGTGGGCTCTTTTATTAAAATTATTGGTGAGAAGTTTGCCTGGATGGGTACTTTCGTCGGTTTTGTGGCAACAGCCATTATGTTTTACTACAGTGTGGTGGCAGGCTGGTGTCTTTACTACCTCCTTGAATCCATTTTTTACACCCTGCCTTCCGGCTACGAACAGGCAGATGCAGTCTGGACCGGTTTTCAAAGCTCAATGATGCCGTCAATTTTTCATGCTATTGTGATTACTCTTGGAGGTTTTGTAATCTTAAAAGGAGTGAAAAGTATTGAAAGGCTGAATCTTGTTCTAATACCGGCACTCGTTTTAGTACTGATTGTTTCACTGGTAAAAGCGTTAACATTGCCGGGCAGTGGTGCTGGAATCTCCTATTTGTTTACACCTGACTGGTCGACTCTGAAAAATCCGGGTTTATGGCTGGAAGCCCTTACTCAAAATGCCTGGGATACAGGTGCTGCCTGGGGTCTTATTCTTACCTACGGAGCATACATGCGGACGCGTGATGACATAACCGTAAGTGCATTTCAGACAGGTATCGGGAATAACCTGGTATCTCTTGTTGCGGCCGTCATTATTTTTTCAACCGTTTTTGGCACACTTGGCCAGCAAATGAGCAACGGCGAAGTTCTTGAAGTGATGCAAACATCGGGCCCGGCTTCTACCGGTCTGACATTTATGTGGATGCCTCAGCTCTTTGAGGAGATGGCCGGCGGCAGAATTTTTGCCATTCTCTTCTTTTTAGGACTAACATTTGCTGCATTCAGTTCGCTGGTCTCGATGATTGAACTGGCAACCAAAGTATTTGTGGATATGGGAATAACCAGGAAAAAGGCTACAATCGGAGTTTGCATAGCAGGTTTTGTTTTTGGGTTACCATCTGCTATCTCACTTGATATCTTTGCAAACCAAGATTTTGTATGGGGAGTGGGGCTGATGGTTTCCGGTGCATTTATTTCATTTGCGGTGATCCGTTTTGGCCCCGAGCGTTTCCGGAATGAATTGGTGAATACTAAAGAAAGACGGGTAACACTCGGAAAGTGGTGGAGTTTTATTTTAAAGTATGTGATACCCGTAGAAGTGATCACGCTGCTGGTTTGGTGGATGTATCTGAGCGCAGCTGTTTACGCTCCTGATACCTGGTATAATCCGTTAAGCCCATTCTCAGTGGCTACCGTTGTAGGTCAATGGGCAATCATGATGATTTTATTCCTGATCTACAACAGTAAAATTGCTAAAAAAACAATTCTGCACTAATTACGGCTATTTAACTTCTTTTCAATTTTAATCAGTGTTTGGTGAATATCCTTCAAAACCGGATACAGATCGGATTGCTCATTTGCAGCTTTGTCTTGATAAACAGAAGATTGATTATCAGTGACGATGTCTCTCTGATCCAAAACCTTTTCCCTGAAATTCTGA
>CAZFAJ010000046.1:7366-22393 GCA_964517005.1 uncultured Balneolaceae bacterium
CTGAAAGTCAAATTTAGGCCAAATGAGGTTCAGATAAAAGCTTGCCGCCGCGGGCTGTTGCACCTATCACGATGGCGGCACTTATCACCACTACATTTTTGATGATATATTGTCCCTCAATAGTGAGAACAAAAGGCACTTGTGAAAATACAAGATCAGGAAACAAAACCAGGGGGCTCATGGTGCCGGCCATTTGCACAAAAAGTAATAGTATAGTCAGACGTATAAACTTGCCTGAAAGCAACAAAACCCCAATAGTTACTTCAAATAGTGCAAGTGAGAACTGGGCGGTATATGAAGGTATTAAACCCAGAGTGAGCAAATCAATCGTTGAGAGAGCAAGCTCTTCAGCAGGGCTCATGCCCGGAAAGAATTTCAATCCGCCGAACCAAATAAATATTATTCCGATACTGATTCTCAGAAGTTTAATACCATACCTGGCCATCCATTTTGTAATGATCGGATCAATGAATGAGAACAATTTCATAAGGTTGTGTCAAGAGACAAGCTGCTGTTTCTATAATCGTGCAGAAAATGACTGCCGGTGATTTACTTATTATCCTTGTCTTTAGGAACAAACTTCATGGCAGCCGAATTCATACAATAGCGCAAACCGGTTGGCTCAGGTCCGTCGTCGAAAACATGGCCAAGGTGAGAATCGCATCGGTTGCAGACGATTTCTGTCCGTGTCATAAAGTAACTTTTATCAACTTCTTCAGCTACGGCATTCTCGTTAATGGGTTCCCAAAAACTTGGCCACCCTGAACCACTCTTAAATTTTGTATCGGAATGAAAAAGCGGATTGCCACATGCTGCGCACACATAGATTCCGTCCTCATACAAGCTGTTGTAATCATTTATAAAGGGCATCTCAGTGCCTGCTTTTCTGAGTATTTTATATTGAGACGAAGTCAGGATTTCTTTCCATTCTTCTTCCGTCTTTTCGACTTTTTGATTGTTGGTTGTATCGTTCATGGCAGATTCGTAAGTGATTGTGTTTAAAAAGTGTTTATGCTCTTCAGTTGAAAGATTACTGTTTGACTGGCCCTGAGATGAGCAGTTTAAAAACAGTATCGTTGTCAGAGCGATCCCGAAAGTTTTGAGTACATTCATGTCTGCGTTTTTGATTTTATTCAGATGCAACAATAACGTACTGTAATCCATTCATTGTATTTATAATATTAAATCACTTTCTCATCACCGGGTCAGTTTTTTTTGGAGAGCATTTTGAAAAGGTGACGGATGAAACTCTGAAATTTACAGAGGATCAGAATCGGTACCCAACATAAAACATGTGAAAATCAATTCCGGGATTGATTTGCCCGGTCCCGCCATTTGAGATGTGCTGTATCTGATAACCGACCTGAATCTTATTTGTGGAAGTGACATCAAATTCATATCCCAGACCAAAATCAAAAACAAAGTTTAACTTAGTTCCAAACGCATCAGGGAAAGTTTCCGGAAAAACGATAATTCCACCGGAACCGCTGAGAAAGAAGTTTTGGAAAACAGGGGCCTGCACAACGGCAGGTATTAAACCAATACCAAATTGTTCGTCTTTTGGTCCGTCTATTCCGTTCTCCGGAAATTTGATTCGGCCGGCCGCAAGTATTTCACTCCCCAAATCAAGTTCAAATCTGCCAAGTTTAAATGATGAGTGCCAGAACTGCAGGGCAAAACCAAAAAAGTCGGAGCGCTCAATTTTACCGATAAATGTAAATGTTGCAGGAGCATAGGTTGCCTTCAGTCCTAAGGTTAATTTGTGCTCGCTTTTCAATTCTGCTCCGGCGACAGAAATGTCTTCAGAATTACTGCCACTTTCTGATGCTTCCTGGGCATACACCGGTTCTCCAAATGAGATACATAGTACTATAAGCAGAATTATCCCCGGAATTTTAATTCTATAGAGTTTATTCATAGCCAATGAACATACAAAAAGTTATTTTAACTTTTTGAAAAGACAGTATAAAGTTATGATTTTTTATTGGAGAAAGTGGCAGCTACCCAGATAAAAACCCATCCGGCGGATGTTATCCACCATCCACTATATAAAAGGAGAGCAGTATTTAAAAAATAGATGAGGTGGTAAATCCAAAGAGGGCTCTCGCTTTTTTTCTTATCGGTAATCTGTCTGAAATTATTACTCAACAAGGTAACAAGACGAGCCAAAACCATGAGGCCTGTATAAATATAGACAGCTATATCAAGGTAAACAGGCTCTGTAAACACAGCTGCGGCTACCAAACATACCGAGAGTACATCAATGGCAATCGATTTAATCAAACTGGTGAAATAATATTGGTCCCGGGAAATCCGGAATACCTGTTTTAAGATTGAAGAGCAATAACTTCTCTCGCCTGAAGGCCTTTTTCACCTTCTGCTACCGTAAATTCTACTTCCTGGCCTTCTGTTAGTTTTTTGAAGCCATCTGATTGAATTTCAGAATAATGAACGAATACGTCTTCGCCGCCTTCTCTTGTTATAAACCCGTAACCTTTTCCGTTATGGAACCATTTAACAGTTCCTACTTCACGTGATTCTTCCATAAATAAAATCCAAACTAATGTTACCGTTTTAAGTTAGAGTATGTAATAATTTCTAAAGCAGAACGTTATCACAAATTTAAAATAACCTGTTTGGGTGTTTTTATCAATTATGAAATTCAATCTTTTACTATTTTGACGGCTCCGTATACTTTTGCCAGAATTTTGCTGATGAACAGAGTGTGCAGATGCAGTTAACAATATCTTATTTGAAAGAGATTTCCTCTATCCAAATCACTTCCGAACCATTTCCAAACTCTTCATCATTATAAGATGATTTCCACATCCAGCCTTCTGATTGTTTTATATCCACAATATATCCCTTGATATGGACTACATGTCCCACACGGGTTCGTTTCAGGTCATCTGCAATAAAAGAATTTGCCGGTACCGCATGGAGAAGGGCAATGTAATTTTTCATCTCTGACACAGGCAAGGCCGGTTTCAGCAGATTCATTTCAAAAGAGCGGTTGCTTTGCCTGATTTCTATCTCATTTAAATTTCTTTCATCAGACATTGGCCCCCAGCCAATTACATAATCATAAGGTGAGATATCAGCTTTGTTGTCAAAGAAAAAGCGTTTTTGGGATAAAATACGTGCCTGTGTTTCAATTCTTCGAACCGGTGATATGGTATAGTTTTCGTGGTTAAAAGTATCTTTCAAAAGATTGTATTCGATGACGGGATCATGGGGAGCAATCTCACCGGGACCGTGTTCAATAGGTGAATTTGTCCATAGTGAATAGGTGCCGATCAATATCAGAAGGAAGGTAATATTCTTGATCATCGTAATTCCTGCTTTGATTTGTTGCTAACTCTTTATTACAGGAGAGAGATAGGTGGGTATTTGTTACATTATAATTACCAAATAAGCAAATGCTTAACTGTAACAATTATGTTCAGTTCTTTATTTCTGATTAATAAATTTCAGTTGATAAAATTGATCTACAAAATTTTTGGCATCTTTTTCTGAGAATTGATTTAATACCGGCCCGTTTTCAAAGTAAACGTCTTCAAAACTGACTGGCTTTTTATTATAATACCGGAACTTGAGCTCGCCATTTACATTTTCTACAGTGCGTATGTCACGAATGTTGTAATTGATTTTTGATTCACTGAGATATTCTATCGGGCTCGCTATAAACTCTCCTCTTGAGTCAGTAAAATCACTGATATTTTTACGAAACTCCAATTCAAGATGAGCGTTAATCTTTGATAAAACTTCGCTTGAAAAAGACATAAAGACACTGGTTTTTGTCAGGCCGAGCCGTACTTCATTGCCTTTATCTCTGATTTCCAATACTGTTTCACCGTCTTCTTTGCCCGATTTACATTCACCGGTGTTAGAATATCCAAATGCTGAACTGAAGCAAGCTGTAAATGTAAGCAATAGAAAAAAAGGTAATTTCATTATTCGTTTCCATTCGGTTAATGATCAGGATCGAATACGTGAGTAAAGCATTTTGAAAGCGCTGTCAATATATTCAGGGCAAATATATTAAAAAATGTAATAAAGTTTAAATAACAACAAAATGATCTGAAACAGAAGTGTTAAAGGGACACCTGAATTCCGGCTTGAAACGACCGGTCGGCACCAGGTTCAAAGAATCTGCCTCCAAAAGCATTTATGCTAACAGATGTATTAAACCTTTCGTCGAGCAGGTTGTTAACAGCAATAAACGGGGAAAGTTGTATTCCTGATCCCGGTATATCCAGTGAATGATTAACCCGGATGGAAACCAGTTTATAGCTTTCATTTTCCACACTGTTAATACTGTTTGTATAATAGGATCCGACCCATTCAAGATCTGCTGATATGTAAGTATTGCCGATATTTCCGGAAATTTCTGAACTAAATCTGTGGGGCGAAACGCCGGGTATTTTCTTGCCTTCAAAATCACCGGACCTGAATTTTGCATCGAGCCACGAATACATGAGTTGAATATTTACATTTTGAATCGGTGATAAACCAAGGCTGGTTTCAACTCCTGCGTGGCGGGTCTCTCCTTCATTCCGGAAAAATGTTGGCCCGTCGGGGGCAGTCTGAAAGGGCACCAGCAGATTATCGATCAGCATACCAAAAAGTGTTACTTCATAACTGAGTGTTAGCTTCCGGATATTACCCCGAACACCGGACTCAAGCCCCCAGGTTTTTTCCGGATCCACATCCTGGTTAAACCCGTTGCCACCATCAGGCCTGTTTACGAGTTCGGTGGTAGTGGGTGATTCAAACGAAGAACTTACGTTCGTAAACAGTTCAAATGTTGCAGCTTTATAGGTGACACCGAAACCCGGATTCAGTGACGTAAAAGTACGATTGCCATCGGTATTTGTGTCCAGTTTATCATTTGCAGAAAACGTCAGCCTGTCGGCCCGTAATCCTGCACTAAAAGTAAACCGGTTTACAGGAACATTCACCCTGGTAAAAAGAGCCTGATTCCATACATTTTCACGCTGCTTCACATCTATTTCATCTCCGCGGCCGCCATTATCATTATTGGTTTCAAGCCGGTCATCAAACTGCCATTTTATTTCACTGCCCGCGTGCAGTTCAAATGGCAGCCCTGATACTTCATAAGTGTTCCGGAAGCCACCGGCATAGCGTTCAACATTGATATACCCGAATGGCAGCGGGTTTTCAACCCATCTGTATGTACCGTGGATGGTTACATTCAGAATATCTGATCCGAATTGCTGCAGAAGGGAGCCGGATACCATAGCCTGGTCAAAATTTTTGCCTGCCTGAGTGTTTACAAATGTATCACGCGCCTGTCGGGGCGAATCACCTGCAAGCTGTCCGGTGAGTGATCCCGGGTGCTGGGCTTTGGGCATGCCGGCATAGTTGGCTGCAACCCGGATCTGTGAATTGCTCCAGCCCGAGAACTGTGCACTTGCCCCGGTTCTGATCATTTCTGCTGCACTGTGATCTCTGAATCCGTCCGTATCAAAATAGGTGCCATATAGATGAAGTTGTACATCATTCACCGACTCAGCAATCTGCAGTTCCTGCTTTAGAGTCCCATAAGAGCCGGCAAATCCCCGATATTTGAAGGACGATTCACCCGGTAGTGGTTTGGTCGACAAATGAAGCACGCCTCCGCTCGAATTACCCCAAAATGTGGATGATGGCCCCCTTAATAATTCAATTCGCCTCACAACAGCCGGATCAACCATATTTAAAATAGTCTGGCCATCGGCAACGGTTAATGGCATATCATCCAGCAGAACTTGTACACCGCGAACCCCAAACTGTGATCGCCAGCCCATTCCACGGATTGTCAGCTGCTCGCCTAAGGCAAAATTTTCACGGTTATTCACAAAAATTCCGGGCAGCGAAAAAGTGAGCCTGTCGAGTGTGGTAGCGGGACGCGCAGCCAAATCCTCACTGCTTCTGACTTTCCGGCTTAACGAGAGCGGCACCTCATCGACAGTAAGGATGGATTGTGTTGCCTCGATTCTGATTTCATCCAGTTCAGCCCTAAGAGTATCATTCCCTGTGGTCTGGGCTGTTACATCAGACGCAATAAAAATCAAAAACAGGAAGCAGGAAAGATTTGAAAAAAAATGGTAGGTTTTAAGCATCCGGATGTTAAGTAACATTTCGTTTTAATATTCGTAAAAGATGTAATCTTGTAAATAATATTTATTTATGACAGCGGTCGTAGAAAACTCATGAGATTGACTAAACGAAAGTTAAGAAAAATTTTTAATATGAATTTTGAATGGATTGCACTCGCAGGCGGACTTTTTCTGCTTGCTATAATGAGTCCTTACGAAAATGGTCAATCACTTTGTCTGTTTGATTTGGCCGGATTTGAATTCTGTCCGGGAGAGGGACTGGGCCATTCAATCGCATTTTTTTTCAGAGGAGAATTTCAAAATTCTGTACAGGCACATTTTATGGGGATTCCGGCAGTGGTGATCTTGTCGTTGCGTATTCTGTTTCTCTTACATCTAAATTTTAATCAAAAAGAAAGGACATCGGATGGCTAATGTAATTGAGTTACTTCCTGAAATAGAGGGTGAAGAATCGATCTATATCAATAAGTTATTAAGTGAAATGAACGAGACAGATGCCAAAAAGTTTGCCCAGGTATACAAAGCCAGGCGTAAAGATCCGTTTGTTGTGTTGATTTTGGCTTGTATCGGTTTTTTTGGAGCAGCAGGAATCCACAGGTTTTTTATTGGTCATATCGGAATGGGAATTCTCTATTTTTTAACAGCAGGTCTATGTTTTATCGGAACGATCGTTGATTTGATTAACTATAAAAATCTTGCTTTCGAATACAATCGTGAAAAAGCTCTTGAAATATTGAAAATGATATAGTTCCTTAAAGTATGATAAAAAGAGATGATTCAAACGCGTTATTAGAACAATATATTGAAAACGAAAATCTTCGGCATCACTGCAAGATGGTTGCATCGGCTATGGAGGCTTATGCGAGGAAGCTCGACATTGAAGAAAATGAGGTTGAGAACTGGTGGCATGCAGGCCTGCTGCATGATCTTGATTGGGAAAAGTATCCCGATGAACATCCCCGCTTAGCAGTTGAAGAAATCCTGCCTGAAAACGGATATCCCGAACATGTAATCGAGGCGGTGCGAGCCCATGCACCGGAGCGGACCGGTAAAGAACCGGAAGCAAAAATCGAGCGCTATCTTTTTGCCTGCGATGAACTGTCCGGATTTATGCATGCGGTTTCCCTGATGAGGCCGAATGGTTTTCAGGATATGAAAGTAAAATCAGTGAAGAAAAAATTAAAAGACAAGAGTTTTGCAGCAAATGTGCCAAGAGATGATATAAGGAAAGGAGCTGAACTCATCAATACAGATCTGAATGAACATATTCTTTTTTTGATAGAGGTATTCAAAACCGTATAGAGAAGAAGTAAAATAGTTATCAGGCAGCGAGAAAGGTGTACATCAAAAGACTCCCGGGAAATTAAACTGAAACCACATTCTCTTTAATCCGTATTGCATATTAGTTATTGATCAATTTAATTAGTGATTAAGTGAATGCCTGTGAAATATTATCTTAGCTTTATCATATTAAGCCTGCTTTCGAATGGTTATGAATTTGATCTGAAAGCACAGAGCAATTCCGTCAGATCTGTTTTAATTGAAAAAAACCTGGTCAGCGGGGAACCGTATGAATCAAAGAGATTCCCGGTTGATAGGCATACGGAACTATCGGTGGTGACACTTTCCGGTGATATCGAAGTTTATGAAAATCCGGCAATAGACTATATTCAGATTGATTTGTACGTAGATCGTGGCTTTACGCTTTGGTCGGGCAGCAGCAGTCTTGAAAATTATCATATTATATTCCGGAAGATGAATCATAAGATCGTTGCTACAGTAGAGCCCCGGCGTTCGGAGTCTAAAGTCTGGAAGGGTGATAATATCTCATTCAGTTACGTGGTTCAGACACCGGTCTCCGTTTCATCGAGAATAAGAAATACCAGTGGCGATATCTGGGTACGGAATATCGATGGTAATCAGCTGATCCAGACTACGACAGGTGATTTGTTTCTTGAGGGCCTGGAAGGGGAGACCAGCGCATTTTCTGCAAATGGCAATATTTATGCTGAGAATATTACCGGAAAATTTAATGCAAAGACGATAGGCGGTGATATTTATGCTCACAATTCACGCGGGGAAATCAGAGTTAAAGCTTTAAGCGGTATAATTCATACTACAGGTTTAACCGGGACTTTTATTGCATCAACTGTATCAGGAAATATTGATGCCGAACTGCTATCGGCCGGAAAAGGGAGCTTTATTGAGTCAATTTCGGGATCAGTAACTCTAACCCTGCAGCAGGAACTGGATCATACCTTTCAGATTTCGGGGGCTGCTGTGGATGTGACTGAGCTTCTGAAGCAGGCTGAGTTTGAAGGAAACGTACAAAGGAGAAACGCGAACCTGGTATTTGGAAACGGACAAATACCGGTTCAGATTTCTTCCCTGTCAGGCAATGTGACTGTTAAATCGGGCTCAAACAGATAAAACCTCTGAAATCTATGAGCTTCAAAAGTAAAACGGGTCTTTTTTTCATTGCGGGAATGTTTTTAGCTGCATTTCCTGTATTTGCTATCCAAAGTGATTTTGACGGACGATTACTCCATGAGAATGATCTTCTGGAAGATGATCATATTATCTACATCACCGATCAGTGGAAATACAAAGCCGGTGATGATCCGGAATATGCCAGGAAGAATTTTGACGATTCAGACTGGGAGCAAATCAGTACTTATCTGACAGCATTTGATATCGCGTTTGCCGAATGGCAGGGAATCGGTTGGTTTCGCCTGGACGTAATGGTTGACTCAACCCTTGTCGATAAACCGCTCGCACTTCTGATTGAGAAACATCTGGGTGCATCTGAATTTTATCTGAATGGAGAAAAAAAATTCAACCTGGGAAAAGTTTCTGCCATACCGGAACTCGCAGAAGCCTACACTGATTTCAAACCCAGAATCATCGTTTTTTCAGAACCCGGCGAACATTCGATTGCCGTTAGGTATGCGAACAGTGAGCCAGGAATTTTTATTGAGGAAAGCGGAATGGCCGGATTTCGGTTTCTATTGGGAGATGCGGAATATCACGTGGATTCAAATTTTGAAAATGCACTTTGGCGTTCAGGCTGGCAGTCATTTTTTTTAGGGTCACTTCTTGTATTCGGAGTCATCCACCTGCTCATTTTTTCTTTTTATCCAATCGAAAAAAGAAATCTCTATTTCGCTTTTTTCACCCTTTTTCTGGGTCTGCTGGTACTTTCAATATTTAAAGCAGAAATTACAAACTCTCCCTATGAATCAATACTCTTTTCCAAAATTGCCATTGTTACGTGGATGTTAACAATTATTTATGCTCTCAGGTTTACCTATAGCCTGTATCAGCAAAAAACACCTGTACAATTCTGGGTTTTTGGAGTTATCGGATTGATTTTGATTGCAGGAATCTGGTTCAATGTAGCTCATATGCAGCTGCTCGGGCAAATATATGTTTTTATATCTGTTCTTGAAATGCTGAGAGCCCTCTCAAAAATTATTGTCCGCAAACGTTCGGGAGCATGGATTATCGGGTTTGGGATTTTTTGTTTTTTAGTAAGCATACTTTACAGAATTACTGTAAATATGGATTTGATTTCAGGAGAAACCACAACTGCAAGTATTTTGGGTTCGGGCATGTTGATTTTATCTATGTCTGTTTTTCTTTCAAGAGATTTTGCAATCACACAAAAAAGGCTTGAACAAAAATTAATTGAAGTGAGGCACCTGTCTAAAAGATCTCTTGAACAGGAAAAAATCAGCAAACAGAAAGAGATTGAACGAAGATTACTGGAAGCCGAAAACAAGAGAAAAAGCCGGGAACTTGAAGAAGCCCGGGCCTTACAGCTCTCCATGCTTCCCGATAAACTGCCGGAAATCGCTCCTTACGATATATCCGTGTATATGCAAACTGCAGCTGAAGTGGGGGGCGATTACTATGATTACTCAATTCAGGAAGACGACTGGCTGACACTTGCCCTGGGTGATGCAACGGGCCACGGTTTGAAAGCGGGAATTATGGTAGCGGCGGCCAAAAGTTATTTTCACATGTTAGCTGCAGAAAAAAACCAGGTCGATATGCTTCATCGGATGTCATCAGGCTTAAAAAATATGGATCTGAGAATGATGTATATGGGTATGATTATTCTGCGCTGCAGAGGCCTGGAAGCGGAAATTATTTCTGCAGGGATGCCGCCTGTTTTATGGTTCAGAAAAAAAACAGAAAAAGTGGAGAAAATTACCTTAAAGGGATTGCCGCTGGGAACAACCGTGACCTATCCGTATCAAAACCGGCGGCTTAACCTGGACCACGGAGATGTGCTTCTTCTGATGAGCGACGGGCTGATGGAGTTGTTTAATGAACAGAGGCAGCTGCTCGGGATAGAGCGTATCGAACAGGAACTGCTGCATAAAGGCTGTTCTACATCATCTGAAATTATCAAGCATATGCGTAGTTTGATGCTCTCATGGGGTGGTGAGAATAAAAATGAAGATGATGTGACCCTGATGGCAATAAAAGTTTCAGATGATGAAACATGATTTGTGAAATATCGTAATGATAACCGTCTTCTAAAATAATGATTACAATGTCAGTCAGATTTCTATCACTGTTTATTATTTTTTCGTTACTGCCGCTGGCGGTGTTCTCTCAGCAAACAACCGAAGAGGAGGATCCATTTAAAAGAGATCCGATTTTCAATAAAACGCTTGAAGAGCTTCTTGGAGATAAAGAAGAAGAGGATACTGTTGATGTGGATCCGAAAAGAAGGTTCAGAAGTTTACAGGAAGAGGGGATTGATTTCGACGGTTCACTGGAAGCAGGCCCATATAATACAAACCCACTGTTTAACCAGTTTCCCAACCTGCCGATGATTCATTATAATCGAGTCAATGGGCTGTTTCTCGGTTTAAAGAAAGAGAGGATGCAGTGGCATGATTATGGTGGCTTTTTCAATATTGCCAGGTTCCGGCCTCATGGTTTGATAGGATATGGATTTGCATCCAATCGCTGGGAGTATGCGATTGGACTTGAACGTTTTATCGGGAGGAAAAACCGGGTGATGATCGGGGCGGAATTTCATCGTGCCTCGGCTACGGAAGACTACTGGCGGGTGGGTTTGATTGAATCGAGTTTAACCTCTTTTTTCGCATCGTATGATTTTCCCGATTATCATGAAAAAGATGGATTTGGTACATATGTGGCTGTCCGGGGTAAGCGATGGTACGAAGCTGCTTTTTCCTATAATAATGATGATTTTTCAACACTTGAGGTAGAATCTACATTTTCCCTTTTCGGGAAACGAAGTGTTTTTCGAGAGAATCAGCCCATAGATTTTTCAACGGATGAAACCAATATTGAGCGGTTTAATTTTTCCTTATCATTTAACCCGAAACGGCTGATCATGTCGCGCTATTTTTCCGTTTCAGCAATGACAGAAATTGAACTTGCGGATAATTCGGGTTTTGATAACGAGTTTAGTTACAACAGGTATCTGGCTGAATTTGTATTCTTTTCAAATTTTGAACCGGGATCTGTCCTGAAATGGCGACTGCGAACGGGTAGCATTACAGGTGATGCCCCGCTGTTTAAGCAGTTTCAGCTGGGGGGAATTGGATCGCTGAGAGGGTCACCGTACAAAGTATTTACAGGAAATCAGATGCTGCTGAGCAACCTGGAAGTTCAGTTTGGTCAGATTGCAGGCGGTGGCAGTGAGTGGATTGATTTTGACAGTGTATATTTTACACTGTTTCTTGATTC
Organism: uncultured Balneolaceae bacterium; assembly: GCA_964517005.1. Classification (GTDB taxonomy): domain Bacteria; phylum Bacteroidota; class Rhodothermia; order Balneolales; family Balneolaceae; genus CAYVBJ01. The sequence goes on from CAZFAJ010000046.1 coordinate 19,222, forward strand.
TGGATTTTCAAGAGAGAGCGAGTCGCTGAAAAGTTCTACAAATCCGTTTAATGATATCAGCGGTTTTTCCCTGGCTGATTTACAGCATGATATAGGAGTGGGCCTGGGTACCGACCTGATCCGGGCAGAGCTTGCCTGGCCTTTAAAACGCTTTGGCGACACCCCGGGATTCTGGATCCGGTTTAACCCTACGTTTTGATAGGGCGAAGAGTCTGAATAAAGCAGGTAGAATACAGGAGTGAGAATTCAGGGTTTGATACATTACCTTGGTGAAATGCAGACAGCGTAGTGTCAATGATAGAATTTCGGGTTTACAGTCGACATGAAAGCAGGATCAGCAAAGAAAAGAAAGAACGATTCATCGGATTGATTATCCCGGATTGTGATCTCCCGCCGGGAACCGGATAGCATGCCGTACCTGACTGTTCGGATTTATTGCCGTTATCCAATCAGCACCGGTAAGTAGTTTTCTTGATCGCAAAAATGATTGATTAGAAATCAGTCAGTACGTTTTTCCTATAAAAGTTTCTGCATCAGGAAGTTAATTAAATTCTTTTTTATTCGATAGTTTTGGTTTATTTGCTTATCTGATTAAATAATAATATTAAAAGCGCTTCTTTACACAAATTTTATATGCGAGTGTTTAATATTTTATACTTTTTTTAATACCTTAAATATTCAAAAAAATTCATTTCATGAACATTTTTTCGAAAAAGATAAAAACTGATTAAAAAATTAAAAACTGACTAACTTTGACCAAAGTAGAACATTACGACGTAATCATCATTGGCACGGGAGCGGGAGGCGGAACACTTGCAAAAAAACTCGCAGATAGCGGCAAAAAGATTCTGATCCTCGAAAGAGGCGATTTTCTTCCAAGAGAAAAAGAGAACTGGGATACGGAAGAAGTTTTCCTGAAATCGAGGTACAAGGCAAAAGAAGCATGGCTGGATAAAAATGATAAGGAATTCCAGCCCGGAACACACTACTGCGTTGGCGGCAATACTAAAATGTACGGAGCTGCACTGCTTCGCATGCGCGAAGAAGATTTTGGAGAGGTGAAACACCACGATGGAACGTCGCCGGCCTGGCCTCTGTCTTACAGTGATTTAAAACCGTGGTATACTGAAGCCGAAAAAATATATGAGGTGCATGGGGAACGGCAATCAGATCCAACGGAGCCGGAAGAAAACGAACCCTATCCAAAGCCTCCGCTTGCCCATGAACCAAGAATACAGGAGCTGTTTGATGACGTGACCCGGCTGGGTCTGAAACCTTTTCCGTTGCCGGTTGGGGTGAATTTGAAGGATAAAAGCCAGGGTGAACTGGTGTTAGACCGCTTTGACGGCTTCCCCGACCCAACCGAATCTAAATCTGATTCCCACATTGTAGGTATTAAGCCTGCTGTGAAATCAAAAAAAGTTCACCTCTTAACCAATGTATTTGTAGAAAAACTGGTAACCAACGAATCCGGTACCGAAATAAAAAAGGTGATTGCTGAAAAAGATGGAGAACAAACAGAATTTAATGCAGATGTTGTTGTGGTGGCTTGTGGTGCTGTAAACTCTGCCGCTCTTTTATTACGGTCTGCAAATAATAAACATCCGGATGGATTAGCGAATCGTTCGGGTGTGGTGGGCAGGAACTACATGGCTCATAATAACTCTGCACTGCTGGCCATATCAAAAAAGCCAAACCCAACTAAATTCGGCAAAACGTTTGCGATTAACGATTACTATTTCGGGGCTGATGATTTCGATTACCCGCTTGGCCACATTCAGATGCTGGGTAAATCGGATCCGGTCATGTTCAGGGAGGAAGCGCCCTCATTTACACCTGATTATCCACTTGAGTTTATGGCTGAGCACGCCCTCGACTTCTGGCTCACATCCGAAGATCTGCCCGATCCTGAAAACAGGGTAACGCTTACTGAATCGGGTCAAATTCGTCTCAGCTACACCGAAAACAACCTGGAAGGCCACAACAGGCTCATCAAAAAACTAAAGTGGATACTGCGTAACTCCGGCTGCGAGCCGAGCTTGCTGCCGAACAGCCTGTATCTCGGTAAAAAAATTCCGCTTGCGGGAACCGCTCATCAGTGCGGCACCGTCCGGTTTGGAACCGACCCGGAAACATCGGCCCTGGATACGATGTGCCGGGCGCACGATGTAGAGAATTTATACGTGGTAGACGGCAGCTTTTTTCCGTCAAGTTCGGCGGTCAATCCCGGGCTTACAATTATGGCTATGGCGCTGCGTGTAGGTGATCATCTTATGAATGAGGTTTTATGATCGTTTTTCTGAAGCGGAAACAGGCATGGCCGGTAATCCTGCTTTTCATCTTTTTTGGTACCTATTCTACCGGTTTAGGCCAGCCGGCACTGGACGTAGAGTCGGTTACAATCACCGTATCTGATATTGATGAAATCATCCCTTATTACACTGATGTCCTTCCATTTCGGGAGAGCAAACGGTTTACCTTGGATAGAAAAACGGCAGCAGCACTTTATGGTACCGGGATGAACAGCACCGCTGTGAACATGGTAAAACTGGAACTGGGTGAAGAACATATCTATCTGCAGGAGTTCGAGGGAAGAGAGGGCAAAACCATACCGGCCGATTCGAAAAGCAATGACCTCTGGTTCCAGCACATGGCGATCGTGGTCAGCGATATGGAGCAGGCATATGGCGAATTGAGCAGTCAACACATAACGCACGTCTCCACATTTCCACAAACCCTGCCTGAAACTATTCCCGCCGCCGCAGGAATCAAAGCGTTCTATTTTCGTGATCCCGACGGGCATAACCTGGAACTGATCTGGTTTCCTATAGATAAGGGAAATCCGCGCTGGCAGGAAGAGTCGGACGAGCTCTACCTCGGTATTGATCATACAGCCATTGCTGTATCGAATACCGTCTATCAAAAAGAATTTTATGAAGAGTTGCTTGGGCTGGAGGTAGCCGGTGCCAGCGAAAATTTTGGAACCGAACAGGAACATCTGAACCAGGTTTTCGGGGCCAGGCTTGATATTACAGGCCTCGGTGCAGAAAACGGAATGGGTGTGGAGTTCCTGGAATACATCACACCGCCGGGCGGCAGACCCTATCCTGAAAATAGCAGTGTGCAGGATTTGTGGCACTGGCATACCACCATTGTTGTGGATAATGCCGAA
>CAZFAJ010000047.1:0-17665 GCA_964517005.1 uncultured Balneolaceae bacterium
TTACGGAGAATAATTCAGCGGCAGCCGGTCAGCCAGGCGCTGCGATCCCCAGAAGCCGCCAACACGTACACTTTTTGGGTGCAAAAGATGTCCGTTGGGAAAAATAAACATAAGCCTCTCTTTGTCAGCCACCTCCATGAGCCTGGTTTGGTAATCGGCTCCGGACTCCGGATCGCGATATTCAACACTGACTGCCTGGTTTAACCGGAAACCCCGCACATCAGGAACATCCTGAAGAGATATGCCTCGCGTCAGCAGCTCATAGCGCAGCTCACCCTCACTCAGCCGGTTTATTCGAACTCCATACCTGCTTCCGATCCTGAGAACAGTGAATCCTTCCCTGCGCAGCCTGTTCTGATACAGGCTCTGCAGAAAGTGTTCGAATGATCCTTTGTATGAATTTTCACGCCTGTTATCCCACCGGTTCTGAATCGATTCATCAAATACAGAGAGCGGCTCAAACCTGATTCGTCCCAGGTACATAAATCTTGAGTCAACCCGTGCCCATTCGAACTCTACCAAATCCAGCCGGATATTGTATCCGAGTGCCCTGTTTACAATATCAAGTGGTACTCTCGAACGCGCATAGAGACGGTCCTGTTTATCCCTGCTGAACTCAAGCACCCAGGGGTTTTTGATATAGGTATGATCAGAATGACCCGATTTACCGAGAAGCTGTTCTTCAAATTCATCGAGGTCGTTTAGCCATTCTCTGTTGGATGCTGTCACTTCAATCGAATCCAGCCCGATTGTTGTTCCGGACAGATTAATGTCGTATTTATGAAAACCGGCTTCCCCGTTCAGATGAATGGTATAACTTTCAGGCTCATATCCCACATGGCTGAAAACTATTGTAAATTTACCGCTAATCCCCGGATTAAAAGAAAAGCCACCGGAGTTGTCGGACGTGGTCCCGATGGTAGTTCCCGATAAAAAAATATTCACATCAGAAAGGGCTTCTCCTGTGTTTGAATCCCGCACAAACCCGTACACAGTTTCACCGGCGCTATTCTGCACTTCAGATACAGTAGTTGTACCTGTGGTGATAAGTACTATGCAGATCCATTTCAGAATCATAATTGAGTTCCTGCATGTTAAAAACTGCTTTTTGTGCTATTGCGTCATTCTCTCGTCCCGGTTCAAAAGTCAGTTCGTCTGACGCCGCCGGCTAAACAGCAAAGGAAGTTCCGCATCCGCAGGATTCACTCGCATTCGGATTATCGAATGTAAAACCACGAGCATCAAGGCCGTCCGGGTAATCAACCCTGATGCCACTCAGGTACATAACATGTTTGGGATCAATCACAATTGGGATTCCTTCGCTCTCGATCAGCTCATCCTCATCATTCTTAAAATCAAACCCCAGTTTATAGCTCAATCCGGAACAACCCCCTCCTTCAACAGCAATTCTCAGAAAGAGATCATCACCCAGGTTTTCATCCGATTTGATTTTAGTGATTTGTCTGGCTGCTCTCTCTGTGAGCATCACCGGCTCACCTGCTTCCGGCTCTCCGTTTCCGGCCGGTGCGTCAGATCTGTTTTCACTGTGATCTTCATCACCGCCATCATCGTCGATGAGGGATGCGATTACATCGTCAAGATTGTCTTCCTGTAAACTCATAACTATAAATTCTTATTTAATTTTGCCAGAAAACGTATAATAATCAACTTCATTGCGGGTAAAAAGAGTTAAAACCCCCGCACTCGCGAGCTGAATCAATATTTTCGAAGCCTGATAAGTAGTCTGATTAATCAGGTTCGCAAACGATATAACAGTAATTTCGCCATATTCATTTAAATAACGAAATAACTGCTGTTCATTTTCGCCATACTGAAATGTAACGCCCTCGCCGGAGCTTTGGTGTTTTAAAATCTCCACCCGCTCATCACTGGCGAGTACACTTTCATCATTCCGCCTTATATACACACGTCGTTTTAGTTTATTTTTAACGTAAACCGGTTTTTTTACTGCTTCCGGAACAGTTACAAACATTACATCTTTATCAATAAGGTGAATCAGTTCTATCTTTATGTTAACTGCCGGCACGCATAAATCTTCAGCAGCTTTTCTGAGCAGATATTCCTCCTCAAAAAAAGCACGGATGCCTATTATCGTTTTGTCATCGTCCACACCGATCAGCAGGGTTCCGCCGCCTGAATTTGTGAAGGCAGATATTTCCCTTGCAATCTTTGCAGGCGAAGGTGTTGTTTTTTTGAATTCAAGATATTGATTTTCACCGGTTTGAATCAAATTCTTCAAATCCTGTGGTTTCATTGATGAGATGATAATTTCACCGTCAGTAAAATACATGGTCTTAATAGGTTTTAAAAAGTAGCGGGTATCAGAATGTTATCAGATGATATCGCTTAGATCAGCACTTCTTCCTTTGGATTTCGAGTCATCAGTTCATAAATGGCATTTTTGGGGTCCATGTTTTCAAACAACACTTTTTTCACGGCATTCGTTATGGGCATCTCCACATCGTTTCGCTGCGCCCACTGAGATACGGAATGAGTGGTTTTAATTCCTTCTGCCACCATATTCATACTGTCTGTAATATCTTTTAGCAATTCACCTTTTCCGATTCTGTAGCCTACATAACGGTTACGGCTGTGTTTGCTTGTGCAGGTTACAATTAAATCTCCCATGCCGGTTAATCCCGAAAATGTATCCCGTGATGCTCCCATCAGGGTACCCATTCTTTTCATTTCATGTAATCCCCTCGTAATAAGAGCTGCTTTGGCGTTATCACCGAAACCAGCTCCATCGAGCACACCTGCTGCAATCGCCATAATATTTTTAACAGCTCCGCCAATTTCAACTCCGATAATATCATTATTCGTATATACGCGGAACATGGGTGTCATAAACACTTTCTGAATAACCCTGGCTATCCTTTTGGAGTAAGCCGCGGCAACCACTGTTGTCGGTTTAAACTTACTGACCTCTTCAGCGTGGCTTGGCCCGGAGAGCACACCGATTTGATCTTCCAGTATATTTCCTTCAAACACTTCCGCCAGTACTTGGCTGGGTGTCATAAACGTATCCTGCTCAATACCTTTCGCAACACTGACGACGACGCTCTCTTTTTGGATATCCCCTTTCACTGATTCTGCCAGTGTTCTTATTGCATGAGACGGCGTCGCAAATAAAATTAAATCTCCTTCCCGTGCGGTGTAATTCAGATCACTCTCCGCATGAACGGAGTCCGGTAAAAGAACATCTGTTATATAAGCCGGGTTTTTTTGAGTTTTGTTAATGCCTTCGACAATCTCTTTCTCTCTTGCCCATAGTTTCACAGAATAACCCGCATGGCCCAAAATCACAGACAGTGCTGTACCAAAACTGCCGGCTCCGATAATACTTACTTTTTTCACCTCTAACCCTCACTCTGCTCTTTGTGGATTCTGCCTTTTGAAGGTTTAAAAGATTCTATTTTATTTTCGGTTCCTTCAAGAAGCCGTTTAATATTTCCTTTGTGTTTGATGATAATCCCCAAAGCAAGAATACTGCTGAATATGATGATGCTTCCATCAATATCCCATCCGAATACATATCTCAATACAACCTGTGATAACGGATATATTGCCGATGCCGTGATCGATCCGAGGGAGATATAATAGGTTGAAAAAATTACAATCAGAAAAATAGCGACTGTAATACTGATCGAAATCGGTTCTATACCGTATAACATTCCCGCTGCCGTAGCAGCTCCTTTACCTCCCGAAAAATCAGCGTAGACAGGAAACATATGCCCTACAACAGCCACCGCACCGCAAGTAATCAGCAAAAAAGAGTTTACATCCCAGTTTGGATGAACGGAAATGGGGCCGGGGCCAATCTCGTAGGCAAGCTGACTAATCACAGCTGTGCAGATAAACCCTTTGGCAAAATCAAATGCAAGAACGAGTGAGCCGTACTTCCAGCCAAGAATTCTGAAGGTATTCGTTGCGCCGGCGTTACCGCTGCCATGTTTTCTTATGTCAACTCCGCCACCCAACTTCCCAACCCAGAGCGAGGTTGGTATGGATCCAATCAGATAGCAAAGTAATAGAACTACTGCGAGTGCTAACATTTAATAAGGATTAAATATATCGGGTAGTGGTTACCGGTAGTTTCGTAAAATACTTACAGTAAACCGAATACGCTTTTCACCATGTATCAAAAAATTATACATGCCGTTCTGCATGATAGGATGACCTCACCAGCGGACCGCTTTCCACATGTTCCAGGCCGAGATCTTCGCCGATCTCCTTGTATTCAGCAAATTGATCCGGATGGATCCATTCAATTACCGGGTGATGCATTTTCGTTGGCTGCATATACTGTCCGATCGTCAAAACATCAATTTCATGTTCCACACAATCACTCATCAGACGGATAACCTCTTCACGCGTTTCCCCAAGGCCAACCATAATTCCCGATTTTGTACGCAATCCCTGCTGCTTACATCTCAGCAAGAGTTCAAGCGAACGTTCATATTTTGCCTGAGGCCGCACGGTCCGGTATAGTCGCGGAACAGTTTCAAGATTGTGGCTCAGTACATCCGGCGGAGTATCAATCACAATCTGAAGGGCTTCCCAAACACCCCGGAAATCGGGAATAAGAGATTCAATTGTTACACCTTCAATTTCATTACGCAGCGCGCGATGGCACTCAGCAAAAATCGGTGCGCCCCCATCCTTTCTTTCATCCCGGTTTACCGATGTTAAAACTACATGTTTCAGTTTCATTTTACTGGCAGCATCGGCTACTCTTCGCGGTTCATCCCAATCCAGGCCCTGAACGGGGCGTCCGGTTTTTACGGCACAAAACGAGCATGAACGGGTGCATACATCACCTAAAATCATAAATGTAGCGGTTCCTGCACCCCAGCATTCTCCCATGTTCGGGCACCTTGCTTCCGAACAGACCGTATTCAAATTATGTTTATTGAGTGTCTCAGAAACTTCTTTGAATTTTTTTCCGGACGGCAGTTTAACACGGAGCCAGTCGGGGCGCCGTTCACCGGGTGTTGATCTCTCAATAACATCAAGCTCTTTAATCATAACTTTCTTACATCTTAATTATAAAATTTTTCGCAATTGTCAAAGATAAGAAATTTGCGTTCCCGCTTCAGCTCTATCCGTATCTTTCAACAAACTAACAGAAAAAACATCTGCAAAGTGTCTTAAAATTACTTTTTTTACATCTGCCTCGTCTATCCCTTCGTCCAGTAACTTCGAGAGACTGGTAACTGCTTTGTTTTCGATTCCACAGGGAACAATATGATTGAAATAACTCAGATCCGTATTCACGTTCAGAGCAAAACCATGCATGGTTACCCATCTTGAGCATTTAATGCCCATCGCGCATATTTTTTCATTCCCGGCCCAAACACCTGTTAAGCCTTCAATTCTGCCAGCCTCTATTCCATATTCACTGCATGTACGAATGATGACCTCCTCAAGGTATCTCAGATATTTATGTACATCAGTAAAATACCGGTCAAGATCCAGGATCGGGTAACCTACAATCTGGCCCGGTCCGTGATAGGTAATATCACCGCCGCGGTCGATTTCGATATAGTCGGCATCAATGTCTGATAATTCAGCAATTCCTTTAAGCAAATGAGCTGAATTGCCGCTCTTGCCAAGCGTATATACATGCGGATGTTCCACAAAAAGCAGCCGGTCATTGTGTACCGGCTTATAGAGTTTGTTTTTACGTGCTGCCAGTTTTTGATCAATGAGATTTTTTTGCATCATTTTTTGCAAATCCCAGCCTTCGCGGTAGGGAATTAATCCCAAATCAAGAACTTCTACTTTATTCATGTTACTTCAAGAGTTACTTTTTTTTCGGCTTAGAACCGAGATGCACTCCTTCTCCGTAAGCCTCAGCAACAGCTTCCATCACAGACTCACTCATGGTTGGATGCGGATGAACCGCGCTGATAATTTCATGGCCTGTAGTTTCCAGGTCCCGTGCAACTACCACTTCTGCAATGAGTTCCGTTACATGCGATCCGATCATGTGGCATCCGAGCCATTCACCGTACTTTCTATCAAACACTACCTTAACAAAACCTTCTTCATGTCCAAGTCCGGCAGCTTTACCGCTTGCAGAAAACGGGAATTTACCTACCATAACATCGTACCCTTCATCTTTTGCCTGCTTTTCGGTATATCCCACAGATGCAATCTGAGGCTCACAATAGGTACAACCCGGGATATTATCGTACTTTATCGGTATGGCATTTTCACCTGCAAGCTGTTCAACACAAACAATTCCTTCATGCGATGCTTTATGAGCAAGCCAGGGAACGCCAATAACATCACCAATTGCATAAATCCCTTTAGTGGATGTCTGATAGGTAGATTTATCAACTTGTATATCTCCCTTTTCCGTCTTTACACCTGCTTTATCAAGTCCCATATTTTCAACATTTCCAACAACACCAACTGCTGAAAGTACAACGTCAGCTTCCACTTCCTCTGTGCCTTTTTTGGTTTTAATTGTGACTTTCACACCTTTGCCTTTCTTTTCAACCTTTTCCACTGAGCTTTCGGTGTGAATGGTCATCCCTTTTTTCTTGTAGATTTTGGCCAGCTCTTTTCCGATCTCGTCTTCCTCAACCGGGACAACTGTTTTTTGCAATTCGACCAATATGACTTCAGTGCCGATAGAGTTGTAGAAATAGGCAAATTCAGTCCCGATTGCCCCGGCACCAATAATAACCATTTTTTTGGGTTGTTTTTCAAGCTGCATAGCTTTTTCGGAATCAATTACTGTTTCTCCGTCAATCTCTATATTTGGCAGCTGCCGGGGCCTCGCTCCGGTTGCAATGATAAAATATTTGGCTTTTACGGTTTCTGTCTCTTTCCCGTCTTCATCCTGTATGGCAAGTTCTTTTTTTGATTTAAAAACCCCGGTGCCGTTAAGCACTTCAATTTTATTGGCTTTCATCAAAAACTGAACACCTTTGCTCATTTTATTGGCCACTTTGCGGCTCCGCTTTATCATGCCCTCAAAATTTACAGAAAAATCTTTCACCTCTACTCCATAATCTGATGCATTCGAGATCGACTCAAATACCTCTGCTGAGCGCAACAATGCTTTTGTCGGGATACAGCCGATATTCAGACATACTCCGCCCAAAAATCTTTTTTCAACGACTGCTGTTTTAAAACCCAGTTGAGATGCCCTGATTGCTGCAACGTATCCGCCCGGACCGGTACCAATTACACATACATCAAATTCTTTTGCCATGACTATATTATTCAGTTAATTATATTGAGATTTAGTTAATTCTTGTTTGTCTGTTCTGCTCTGTCATTTCAAAGTCTCTGCAAGACAAACCGCATGAATTTTTTTACGATTCTAATTTAACCAATATCCTAAACATTATTAAATATCGGTTTTCTATGTTATCTCTTTGGTCATAAAAAGCATTTTGGGTTCGCCGTAATTGAAACCAAAGCGTTCGTATAGTGTTCTCGCCCTGTTATCTTCACGTACTTCAAGAGTTATTTTGCAGCAATTTTCAGCTATCGCTTTTTGTTCAACAGCAGCCAGAAGAGCATCTCCAACGCCTTGATTTCTGACGGATGGTATCACAGCCAGGTCGTGAATGTTGATCAGTTTTTTGCCTTCAAAGGTTGAAAATCCATAAAAACAATTTGCCAGGCCTACTGCTTTTTCATCTCTCACGGCCAAAAAACAAAGTGTACCGCTAAACTTGCGTAATTCAGGAATCAGCCTGTCTTTTACTTCACCATGTAAAGGACGGTTCATGCCCATCGGATCCTGAGCATATGCATTGGTTAAACTCATAATAGCATCCGCATGTGTTTCAGATGAGAGATCAGCTTCGATTATGGAGATTTGTTTCATTGAATTTTTTTTATTCGCAAATTACCTGAATAAACTTTCAAATTCACAATTAATTCAAAACCGATCCTTTCAAATCTGGTAATCTTTTTTTTGAAGGAGTACGAAAAAAAGATTAATATGATCTTATAATACTCAGTTAAATCTGCAGTGCAATACGCAAAAATTTGATAATAAAGTTACGCATGTCAAATATGTAAAAAATACCTCTTATAATGAGTTATTTGATCAGTAGTATTTCAATCAAACCTATAAATAAACAATTCATATTATGAAGGATTCACGAAAAAAAAGAAAAGTCAGCGGCTTATCCCGTCGTGATTTTCTAAGCAAGGCAGCTGCTCTTTCTGCCGGTTTTACCATTGTTCCAAGTAAAGTTGTAAGCGGTGCCGGGAATAAAAATAAAAAAATGCCAAACGATACACTGAATGTTGCCGGTGTTGGTATTGGTGGACGTGGTGCAGGTGTACTACGTCCTATGGCTAATGAGATTAATGTGGTTGCACTTTGTGATGTAGACTGGAGATATTCTCAACCAGTTTTTGAAGAGTATCCCAATGCAAAAAAATATTGGGACTGGCGTAAGATGTTTGATGAAATGGGGGAAGATATTGACGCTGTGGTAGTTGCTACATCCGATCACACTCACGCAATTGTTGCATCACATGCTATGATTATGGGCAAGCATGTATATGTTGAAAAACCTCTTACTCATACCATCTATGAATCGAGGCTGCTAACAAAACTCGCAGCAGAGTACAAAGTAGCTACCCAGATGGGTGACCAGGGCGCTTCAGGTGAAGGTATTAATCTTGTTACAGAGTGGATACAAAATGGTGTAATTGGTGATGTAACAAAAATTGAAGCCTTTACCGACCGGCCAATCTGGCCACAGGGACTCAATCCTCCTGAGGGGCAACCTGTACCTGATTTTATTGACTGGGATCTGTTCATAGGGCCTGCTCAAATGCGGCCTTACAATGAGATCTATACACCCTGGAATTTCCGCGGATGGTGGGATTTCGGTACAGGGGCATTGGGCGACATGGCTTGCCATATTCTTCACGCACCCTTTAAATCGCTCGAGCTTGGCTATCCGGTTAAAGCACAGGGAAGCTCTACACTTCTGCTAAAAGACGCTGCACCAAATGCAGAAAGAGTCCGGCTCACATATCCCGAGCGTAACAGCAGTTTCGGAAGGCTTCCGGAAGTTGAAGTTCACTGGTACGATGGCGGACTGCAATCACTGAAACCCGAAGGATGGCCTGAAGGCAGGGATATGAACCATCGTGGCGGCGGTGTGCTGATTCACGGAACGGATGATATTCTTGTGCATGGTTGTTACGGCTCAGATCCATGGTTGCTGTCCGGTAATGAACCGAATGTACCTAAAACAGAACGCCGTGTTAAAATTAGCGGAGCTGAAGGTGAAGTTGAAGGTGAGGAAGCACACTATCTCGATTGGATAAGGGCTTGTAAAGAGAGTCCCGACAGCAGAACGGAGACCAAATCTTCGTTCGATAAGTCCGGACCATTTAATGAGATGGTTCTGATGGGAGTGCTTGCTGTACGCTTGCAGAATCTCAATAAAGAACTCGAGTGGAACGGTGAGGATATGAAGTTTACAAACATTAATCCAAATGAGTATATTCAGATCGTTATAGAAGACGGATTCAGTATTGAAGATGGACATCCAACATTTATGCAGGAACGAACGGATCCGATCAATGCAATTCAGTTTGCTAACGGCCTCATCAAAAAAAGGTACAGAGATGGCTGGAGTCTGCCGGAGATGCCCGCTTAATTAGTACTATCTATTAACCTTAATAAAAAAATATAATTATGAAACTCAGATTATCTTTATACAGTGTTTTTTTAACACTTTTGACGATTGGATTACTATCCGCGTGTGCATCAGATGACTCAGAGACCAGTCAGACTGAGAGCGCAGAACAAGCAGAACAAGACGTACCGCCTAACACCTTAACCCAGCAAGAAATCGATGAAGGCTGGATGCTACTTTTCGACGGCGAGTCTACCGACGGATGGAGAGGATACCATAGTGATTCTTTCCCTGAAAGTGGCTGGATAATCGAAGACGGCGCCCTCATGGTTGAAGGAGCCGGAACCGGAGAAGCCGGAGGAGAAGGCGGTGATATTCTCTATGATCAAAAATTCCAAAACTTTCACCTCTCACTCGAATGGAAAGTTTCCGAGGGCGGAAATTCCGGAATCTTCTATCTTGCCCAAGAGCTTGAAGACAGGCCCATCTGGCACTCTGCTCCCGAAATGCAGATACTGGATAATGCAAACCATCCCGATGCAATGTTGGGCGAGGATGGAAACAGGCAGGCCGGAAGTCTGTATGACCTGATACCGGCAGACCCTCAAAACTTCCGCGGGCACGGTGTGTGGAATAAGGCCGAAGTTCTCGTATACAGAGGTACTGTTGTCCATTTCCAAAACGGCGAAGCAGTAGTTGAATATCATCTTGGAACATCCGAATGGGAAGAGATGATAAATAACAGCAAATTTGCCGAGTACTCTGATGTTTTTGGAAAGTTTGAACCCGGATACATCTCACTGCAAGATCACGGTGATGACGTCTGGTTCAGAAACATTAAGCTGCGAGAAAGAAACTGAAAAATTATTCACTAACCGTTTTTCAAAGCCGGAGCTTTTTTTAGTTCCGGCTTTTTTTTTAAAAAGTTCTTTGGGATGGTACCGTTTCGTTGCCCCGGCATTGAAATGCCGGCCTCTTTTGTATCATCCCCCAATGGGGGATTTTTTGTTTTGATATTGTCTTGAGTCACGTAATGAAATCATTTTACAAGCGGGCGGGGTGTTTTATCATGGATTGATCTGGAACATACCGCACAGCGACAAAAGGATTGAATGCTGAATTTTTTAAAACTTAAACTGCCCGTTTCCGTACACGGGAGTGTTCATTGCCGTTCGTAAATTCCATATTATATTGGAATACTGTATGATTGAATCAGATTTTTGAATTTGGCTCGCTTTATGCTTGATTGAAGTATGTTTAAATGGCTTGCGCTTCAATCACCATCAATGAAAATAGTAAAAAGATAAATGAAAGCTTCCAGCATTCGGCTAACAAAAGCTGAACACTGAGAGCTGGAAACCGAAAGCTAAAAAATGATTAAACTCAGAAACATCGACAAATATATCGACAAGCGTTTTCAGCGGACGTTTATCCTCAGGAATATCAATCTTGATATTGATGAAGGTGAATTCGTAACGGTGATGGGACCCAGCGGAGCCGGAAAATCAACCCTGCTTAACATTATTGGTTTTCTGGATGATGCTTCTGAAGGTCAATATCAATTTTTTGATGAAGCTGTCCATTCCCTGAGCGAAAAGCGGAAATCAGAGTATCACAAATCCTACATTGGTTTTGTCTTTCAGGCGTATCACCTGATCGATGAGATGACCGTCTACGAAAATATCGAAATGCCGCTGCTTTACAGAAAGGTAAAATCCAAAGAACGCAAAGCGTTGGTTGCCGATATGCTCGACCGTTTTAATATCGTGGCTAAAAAAGACCTGTTTCCGCAGCAACTATCTGGCGGTCAGCAGCAGGTGGTGGGTGTAGCCCGGGCACTGATCGGAAACCCGAAACTGCTGCTTGCCGATGAACCTACCGGCAACCTGCACTCCGAACAGTCGGAACAGATTATGGATCTGTTTAAAAAATTGAATCAGGAAGAGGGAGTGACGATCATACAGGTAACCCATTCGGAAAAAATGGCAGGGTACGGTAACCGGATTATTAATCTGAAAGATGGTGCCGTTGTGCAAAGCAATCCTTATGACGAAAAAGTGAGTCCCGGCTAAGAATGGGCCATACTCTACCCTGATTCATTTGTAAAAAACAAATCCCGGATTTTAATACGGTTTGGTCAATAAACAAGAATTCATAAACGATTCTGAATTTTTGTAGATTTAGGTTCCGTTTAATCTAAATAACCTTATGCAGTATTCATCCCTGATTGTATTGATATTGGTTGCCTCACTGGTTGCTGCCTGCGGTCGAAACCCTGCACCGGTAGTTGAGCCGGGTGTTTCGGCCGAACTTGCCCAATTCAGAAAAGACAACATATCGGATATCGTTTACGAGCTCTATTTTGATATTCCCGAACAAGCATCCGGAGAAATAAAAGCTTCTGAAACAATCACATTTACACTTGGGAATGCAGATAATGACATTCAACTCGACTTCCGTGAGTCCGGCGATTTATTGAATTCCGTTAAAATCAACGGGTCGGAAGCTGAAATTGAACACAGAAACGAACACCTGATTCTGTCCTCAAAATTCCTGATCACGGGAAAAAACCAGGTTGATATTTCATTTGTTGCAGGCGAGTCCTCATTAAACCGGAATCCTGGTTACCTCTACACGCTGTTTGTTCCTGACCGGGCCCGCACGGCATTCCCGCTTTTTGATCAGCCGGACCTGAAAGCGATATATGACCTGACACTTGAAATTCCCCTGCAATGGGAAGCAATTGCAAACGCACCGCTTGACAACCTGGTTGAATCTGATTCAACAAAAACGCTGAATTTTACCAACAGTGATCTCATCAGCTCCTATCTGTTTTCATTTGTTGCCGGAGATTTTGAAAAAATCACCCAAACTGTGGCTGGCGTTGAAATGACAATGCTGCATCGCGAGACCGATCGTGAAAAAGTGTCGCGCAATGTGAATGATATCTTCCGTCTGCATAAAGCTTCTCTCGATTGGCTTGAAGAGTACACCGGCATCCGCTACCCGTTTAAAAAGTTTGATTTCGCCCTTATACCCTCTTTTCAATACGGCGGAATGGAGCATGTCGGGGCGATATTGTACCGGGCTTCTTCACTTTTCCTTGATGAAGACCCCTCGGATTCGCAGCTCCTGAGCCGGGCCAGTTTAATAGCTCATGAGACCGCACATATGTGGTTCGGAAACCTGGTTACCATGAAGTGGTTCAACGATGTATGGACTAAGGAAGTCTTTGCAAACTTTATGGCTGCCAAAATCATGAATCCCAATTTTCCCGGGATTGACCACGACCTGAATTTTATACTCCGGCATCATCCCGCTTCCTACTCCGTTGACCGGACCGAAGGTGCCAATCCCATCCGTCAGCATCTGGATAACCTGAACGAAGCCGGCCAGATGTACGGGGCGATTATTTACAATAAAGCCCCTATCATGATGCGCCAGCTTGAGCTGATGACAGGTGAAGACCTTTTCCGCGAGGGGATGAGGGAATATCTCGGAACCAATTCTTTCAGAAATGCCACCTGGCCGGAATTGATCGAAATTCTGGACCTGAAAACTGAAAAAGATCTGAAATCATGGAGTGAAGTCTGGGTAAATACAGCAGGCCGTCCGCATTTCAAAGACCAGGCAGTATCGGAGGATATAAACACGATCATTCAAACCGATCCGGATAATGAAGGTAGAATCTGGCCCCAGCAATTTTCCATACTTGAAAAAACAGGAACCGAATTTATCTCACACCAGGTTTTAAGTGAACAAAGAGAGACACAAATGAATTATAAAGATCCGGATCAAATTCTCTACAATTCGGATGGCCGCGGCTACGGGTTATTTCCTGCCTCTCTCCAAAATCTTGGCCTGTGGGATGAACTTGAGAATGTTACCAGGGGTTCGCTGCTCATCAACCTTTATGAAAACATGCTGGAACGAAACGGGGTTGAACCAAAAGAGTATGCCAGAAAGCTGCTTGAGCTGGTCCCGCATGAAGATAACCAGCTTTTGATCAACCAGATGCTTGGTCAAATCCGGATCATTTACTGGAACCTGCTGAATGAAAATGACCGGCTGGAAATGGCTTCCGGGCTGGAAAATATACTTTGGGAGGCAATGATGGCTGAAGATGATCCTTCCAGGAAAAAAACTTTCTTTACGGCATATAGAAACATTGCACTTACCACAGAAGCCATTCAAAATGTTTATGATATCTGGAACCGGGAGCTGGATATTGAAGGCTTGAACCTCTCGGAAACAGATTACATTTCAATGGCCTCGAACCTGGCGATCAGGCTTCCTGATGAATCGGAGTCAATCATTTCTTCACAGCTGGATCGTATTCAAAACGAGGACAGGAGGCGCCGGTTCGAATTTATCGCTCCGGCACTCTCAAATGATCGGGCGGTCAGGGATGATTTTTTCGAGTCGCTGAAAAAAGAAGAAAACCGTCAGACCGAATCCTGGGTATTGAGTGCCCTTGGCTATTTGCATCACCCTCTCCGGGTACAGCATTCCGAAAAATACATAGTGCCCTCTTTGGAACTCCTGGAAGAAATCCAGGTTACCGGCGATATCTTTTTCCCGAAACGCTGGCTGGACGTAACATTAGGGAATCACTCCTCCGACACTGCCGTTCAGACAGTACGGGATTTTCTTGATGAGCGGCCTGATTACAACAAGCAGCTCAAAATGAAAATTTTACAAGCTGCAGATATGATGTTCAGGGCGAATGAAATCAGCGTGATCCATAGGAGATAATTGCTCGCACATTTCGCAAATCGCGCAGATTTTTAAGAAATATTTCTCTGCGAGATCTGCACAATCCGCGGGAGATACTGTGCAGAGTTTGTTAGTAGCAATTTCTTGCAAATAATTTTGTGTGAGTTTGGTAGTCACATTCCGGATTGCCTGATTTTGCTATTGGTTTTGCATCGACTTTGTCGGTTTTGACAATTTAAATTCAATTGCTGTTTTCCGGTAGAGGAACTTCAGGTGAATGTTGTAAAATCAAAAAAGACTGTTTTTCAGGAAGAGAACTTTTACTTACTGTATAAGTATGACCGTCATGTTCAATAACTCGTTTTTCACGTTTTATGAGCTCTTCAACCGAGCCTAGCGTTGCAAGAGTATTCGGATTCGGTTCAAGCTCTTTAATTCTGTAATGCATGGGAATAATCAGCGAGGGGTTAAGAGCCTTTCTTATTTTTTTAAACTCACTGAAAGTAAGTATGTGTTCTTTATCATCAAGTGGAACAAGCAAAATATCAACTTCACCCACAATTTTCATATTATCATCGGTTAATAACTGATTATCTCCAAGATGGGCAATAGTTAATCCATCTACTTCTAAAATCCATATAGTATTTAACTGTCTAAATTCCACACCATAGTGTTTTGCATGTTTACCAACTACGGCACGGATGTTAAAAGGTCCCAGTGTATATCTGTCCGGATTTTGGATGACAGTTGTGTTAAAGAACCAATATGGTTTTTTACCCATAAATAACCCACCATCGTGGTCATAATGAGGATGGCTAATGAGTACTAAATCAGTTTTGATATTTTTTGGGAAATCATAACCAATCCATACACGGTCGGCATATGGATCCAATAAAATACTCTTATCCTCTGCATGAATAATGAACGACGAGTGGGCTATATATTCAATTGTTACTTCAGTGGGTGTTTGGGAATAAGAACTGTTTACGGATAAAAAAAACGTGAAATAAATAAAAATAAAGCAAGAAACAGATTTCATATCGGGTAGATAAGATTAATAGATTAGCGGTAAAACTTATTAATCTGTACAATGCTTATTAATAAAGAAAGTGTAAAATCTGATCACCTCTGCCAGAGAAAAAGAGTGGGAAATTATTAAAGATTACCACCTTAATTGGGGCAAAACCACTGGGCATTGAACAAGCGGCTTTTGAATTGGAAACCTTGAAATGTTTGGACAGATGCATAACAAAGTAAATTCTATTCCGTAAAAGTCATATTGAAGCATCATTTTTGGATTTTAAATAAAATTTACCAATATGATATACAGTCTGCTTCTAACACTTTTTTTACTGAGTTTTCACATTAATGAGTATGGAATCGTCAAGGAATATTCCATACCGGAAATTCGAGTTGAAGCCGAAATTATGGAAAACGGCGTAGTCCGGATTCAGGAACAGAGAACTTACCGTTTTGACGGAAGTTTCAGCTGGGCCGATTACAAGCTGCCCAAAAGTGGCTTCAGCGAGATCAGAAATATTCGGATTTCAGAGGATGATCAGTTCTATATCAATTCTAACAGTGGTGAACCGGGCACATTTTCCATTTCAGAAAATGATGATGCTGTTCGGGTAAAATGGAACTTCAGCGCTTCAGACACCGAACGTACTTTTGCAGTTTCATATGAACTGGACGGGGCATTGGCAGTGGGATCCGAGTGGAGTGAATTTTTCTGGAATTACCTGGCTTCGGGCAGAGAGAAATCAACATCGCTGTTCGAAACAGAAATATCACTGCCGGAAGAAATATCCAATGGTTTAATGCACAATTGGACCCGCGGCGGAGGTGAGAATGTGAGATCCGATGAGTCCCCCGGTTTCCTTTTTGTGAGAGCTGAGAAGATAACCAGGGATGAATCCTTTAAAATCCGAATAGCATTTCCTTCAGATGTTTTGGATCGAAATAAAGTTCCTGTAACTGATCAGGGCCTCACGCTGGAATGGATCAGGAAGGATGAAGAAAATTACAGGGAAAAACAGGAGGCAATCGCAGAAGAAGAAGCCTTTTTCCGGTCGATCATCACACCCACGACAATATTGATCATACTAATAAGCACAGGTATTTTTATCATCCTCTACCGCAAATACAGTGTCAGGCACTCAACTGCTACAGTCTCATCGAAAGAGACCATCATGCTTCCCGGAAAACTGCGTCCGGCAATAATCGGAGCCTACCTGAATGCCAGAACCCCTTCAAGCCAGCATCTGTTGGCAACTCTTTTTGATTTGGCAGACCGGGGATATTTTGTGATCAAAGAAGAAGAAACGAAAAAATCGGGATGGTTCTCTTCGGATCAACCTGAGTTTAAGATTGAGCGGACTCAAAATGAGCAGGGAAATGATTTAACAGACTGGGAAATTTCATTGCTTGAATTTTCCACTGAAAGAATTAATGACGGACATAATACGATTAAAGAACTGTTTAAATCCGGAAAAAGCTCTGTTACCAAATGGTATTCAAATTGGCTAAAAAAGCTTACTGAAGATCTCAAAAACCGTAACTGGATCGATAAAAAAAGCTACACTGCACTGATTTATAACATTCTACTGCAGCTCGTCCTTCTGATTGCCGCCATTTATCTTGCAATCCAAGCAGGTGGAATTGCAATTATCGGAATCATTTTTACCATTTTGATGATGATCGCGTCGTTTGCATTAATTCGTCGAACAAAAGAAGGCGAAGAGGTTTATGTTCGCTGGAATGCATACCGGTCAGGGCTGATAAAAGCCGACAAGCGCACCCTGAATATGGAATTGATGAGCAGGCATTTTATTTATGCCACTGCATTTGGGCTATCAGAAAAACAAATTAAAAATCTCTTTGAAAATATGGATGTGGAATACTCCACACTCTTCCCCTGGATATATTTTGTGCCTGGATCCACTCACACACCTGCAAAAGCTGCCGCATCCATGTCAACGCTGGCAGCAACCGGGATGACTTCATTCGCGGGTACCACAGGTGGCATTGGTGCGACCGCCGGGGCGGCAGGCGGAGGCGCCTCGGGAGGGGCGGGGTAAAAATTGAACATTAGAGTAAATGGCAGACATTCAAGTTGGTCACCTCTCCTTCAGTATGAGAAACTAAACGGTTTTCTAAACATATTACTCCAATATACAGATCTGCGAAATCCGCGTGATCTGCGGGAGATTATAGCCCGCAGATTCCGTTAATCACGCAGATTTTAATTTCTACTGATGAGAATTTAACTTATATCCACCACAAACAGATCTGCG
>CAZFAJ010000047.1:17765-21650 GCA_964517005.1 uncultured Balneolaceae bacterium
ATTTTAATTTCTACTGATGAGAATTTAACTTATATCCACCACAAACAGATCTGCGAAATCCGTGTGATCAGCGGGAGATAATCTAAAGCCCGTTTACTTTTCGGATAATATCTTTTGAAATGTCAGCAGAATTGAAATTTACCAATAAACCAAGTTTCAGTTTAGTGAGTTTCAAATAAGTGAGTACCTGTTTGTGATGTACTTTATGCAACTCTTCAACTGACTTCAATTCTATGATTACTTTTTCATTTACCAGGATATCTATTCGAAATCCCAGATCCATTTTATGCCCTTTATACATTACAGGTAGCGGTACTTCTTTTCTAACCGTAAGGCCCTGTTCGGCTAACTCAAAGGCCAATACATATTGATATACCGACTCCAGTAAACCCGGGCCTAAAGTATTATACACTTCGAAGATTGCTCCCCTGCTGATGTAGGAAATTTCATTCTCTGTCATTCTAATATTTAATAAAACAGTGAATTATAAACAACTGTTTTTTTTATTCTTATACCCAACAAACAAATCTGCGGAATCTCCGGGATCAGCGGGAGATACATTGCCCGCAGATCAGTCAGGAGTCGGACAAGTTTTTTCTGTGACATACTGCCTCTCTCTTACTCTTGTTTATTGGTCATGCAAACATTAGGATATCCGAATGCAGTCTCTAATTAAGAACATAAACAAAATATTTTTTCTGGCGTTTACGGTTTTGATCCTTCAAAACTGCGCCATGACAGAAGACCCGGAAAAATCAGGCGGTGAGATTATCGCTATTCCCGAAGGCCCGTGGTGTGAATTCAACGTTTCACAGGATGGCAAGTGGGTGCAATATTTGGGTGATACGTCTCCATATTTTAAAAATGATGGCCCTGCATTGGCAACCCACCAGCGCCGGGCCCTATTCGTCAATCTTGAAACCGGAGAAAATCATACTCCGGAACCGGATGATGAGGTGAAAGCGATGATTCAAGAAGGCCTTGGCCCTGACGCCATCGGTTGTTTCAGCCCCGATCAAAAAACAGTTTATTATTCTCATACTGCCCTGAGCCGGGGAGAACCAAAAAAAACCCGTCAGATTGATACGGCTCAAACAGACTCCCGTACAAGGCTATCCGTTCCGGCACGCCCGCTTGACAGATATTTCTATGCAGTTGATTTGACCAAAAAACCTTTCACAATTGTGAAAACCAGCCATAAACAGTGTGCCGAGAGGAGTGAACCGGCGAGGCCTGAAATCAGGGTCGAACAAATTTATGATAAAGAAATCCGGTTTCTTTCACACAACGGCCGCCTGCTCGCAACCCACCATCCCCGCGGTTTACTGAGCAGCAGAATCACGGTTTTTGATCCAACCGGTGATCATTGGAAACATAGTTTTAAACCGGCACCAGGCGGAGAAAGAATTGCCTATTTTGTCTCTGAGCGAGGAATGCTCGGTTTTTCAGCACCAACACCCGGGTACTGGCTGGATATTTCGGGCGGGAATCAGGGAGAGGAAAACTTTTTAGGCGCATCCGTCTATTCTTTTCAATGGAGTGATGAAAAAACCCTCTATGCCTGCACATCCCACAGCGAACACAGAAGAGTTATCGCCCGTTGGAAATTATAACTTTTTTGAGAATCTTTTTTTTTAGAAATTCAATTCTAAAGAAATGTCAGGCTCAGTTTAAATCCGATGAAAAAACATCAATACAACTCAACTGTAACATGGACAGGAAACCGGGGTGAAGGAACACGCAGTTATCATTCTTATTCGAGAGATCTCCGAATCGGTATCAAATGTAAGCCGGACATTGAAGGCAGTGCAGACCCCGCATTCAGGGGTGACCCGGAAAAACACAATCCGGAGGAGCTTTTTCTTTCATCTATTGTTGCCTGCCATATGTTATGGTACCTGCATCTCTGTGCAGATAATGGGATTACGGTTGTCAGCTATTCGGATAAGGCCACCGGTGTAATGGTGGAAGAGAAGGGAGGCAAGGGCCGCTTTCAGTCAGTAACACTGAACCCGGTGGTCACCATTCTAAACAGTAAAAACCGGGACAAAGCACTCAATCTTCATAAGAAAGCTAATGAGATGTGCTTCATCGCCAATTCGTGCAATTTTCCGATTAAGCATGAGGCTCAGATACAGTGTCAGGACCTATAATCTTATTGCAATAGGCTAAATTTTCCTTGTTGAGATTTTCCCTTTCAATCCCTTCTGCGAAATCTGAGAGATCCGCGGGAGATTATTTGCCCGCTGATTCCGCTAATCACGCAGATTATTTTTGATATGGAAAATCAATCCGCCCGAAAAATAACCGAGAACAAAATCAACGACGGCCATTGGTTCTGGGAAGGCGAAGGTGTGCGTTCCGATTTCGAAGTTTGGGATGATTTTATTAAACCTGATCAAAACCGGAACGAGATAAATTTGTCGAACAGAGGGGTTTTGCGGCATTGGTCCGGCTCGTAGTACCATTTTGATTCAGTATCTGTTTTCCTGGTTTCTATCAAGCCAAACAGTTCCAACGGTTCTAATATCAGGCTATAAACCATCCATTCCGGTTTAGAATAAAGTGTAGTGCGTATATCTATATCGTCGTAAGCAAGGGGAAGTAATATCTTCTCCGGGAGTTCATCAATCGAAACCCAGCCTCCGGCCAGTTTCTGCAGGCGGTAAAGTGCAAAGGGAATATTTTCCTGTACATTGGGGTAGTCGTAGATATCATTGGTCAGATAAGAGATATTCATTTTTCTGAAATAGGTCATAAAAAGGTGGCGATAGAGCTCCCCTGATCGGGAACCAAGTGAAAGGCCAGCCTGCTTTTTTACCGCCTTCAGCTTTCCTTTATGTTTTCGGAGCAGGCCGGCAAGATCCAGCAGAATGCGGGTGGTGTGAAGCAGCCATATATCGTGTTCGTTTACCACCTTGTTATACTGTTTTACGTTGTCCAGGTAATTATCCGGCCAGATGCAAACCGGCATCAGTTCAGAAATGGGCTTGCGCTGAAGATTCCCCGTTTTGGTAAGGCCAAGGCCATCTTCTTTTTGCGCTTTCAGCAACATGGTTCGGGCATTATGAAACAGGATAGAGCCGCTTAGATCTTTTGCAGACAGCTTTTCGTTTAACCGCAACGGCCCATCGTTCTTTGACCAATCGCACGCCAAAAGGTTATAGAGCTGGTTGGGGTTCAGTCCCCCTGTATGTTCTTCGAACGGCTCATCCGGTTCATTGATATCCACCCCCATTTCATCCAAAAAATTCTCCATCTCTTCCGGAGGCAGGTTCATGAACCAGCTTGAGAAAGCTTCAGGATCTCCATCAAATTCTTCTGTCAGGCTTTCAAGGTCAAGAAAATCTGCAAAGCTCATGCTGTTCTCTTCATCCATATCCATTCCATACATATCTGCAATGATCTGACTCGCCTCCTCTTCGGGAAGATCGCTTAAGTCGCCTGGCCCGTTTTCAAACCCGGTAATTTTTCCATGTTGCCCACACCGCCGGCATTTCCATCGAATTTCGCCGGGTACCTCAATCCTTACCAGCTCAATATCCCCTTCACAAAGATCTCCCTTCTCATCTTCTTCATCACACCAAAGGATGGATGTCACTCTTGTACCCGTCTTTACAACCGTAGCTTCCCGGGTAAAAATATGGTAATCCTCAAGTCTGTATTGTTCACCCGGAGGAAGAGAGTAAAACTCATCAGATTTGGGATCGGGATATTCGGAAAGGTTGACAAATGTTTCGGTTGCAGACATGTTACTAACTTTTGCCCCCCACCTTTCCACTCATCTGTTTGTAGAACAGAAAGTCATCGATAACGGTTGATGTCAGGTGCTGAATCTTCTGACAGTGATTTTGTATGGTTTTATAATCCGGCATGTCTCCAAAT
>CAZFAJ010000048.1:0-21456 GCA_964517005.1 uncultured Balneolaceae bacterium
CGAGTATATCTTTGATCAGGTATGAGTTCTTTATTTCTGTGATTCGATTTTCTTTCTCATCAATATTTTTTAAAATCACTACTTCCGGATAGGAACCATAAATAAGAAACTGTTCAATCTGCTTGTTTAATTCATAGGGTGTGGTAATTCGATTGAGTTCTTGTAAACATATGGGATATAACGTAATCACGTTTTTTCTACCTGTAAGTGGTTCCTCAGTTAAATTGGCAAGATCGAAGGATGAGGAACCGGTAACCATCACATATTTATCGGGAAAATGATCCACCACAAGTTTAAGAGCTGTCCCAATATTTTCAATCTTTTGTGCTTCATCAATAACCAGTAAATCAATGCCTGAAACGATTTGCTCTATGATGCGAAGTTCACATTTTGCAAAATCTGCAGAAAAGGAAAGGTCATCACCGGTATAGAACTAATGGTTTAGATCAGACTGCTTCAGAAACAACTTCACGAGAGTTGTTTTGCCAACCTGACGTGCTCCATACATGATTAACACCTTCCCTTGTTGAAGGTGCTCCGAAATATCAACTGCTCTTGGTAATTTATGGTTTATAGGAAGATTTTTATACATAACATTAGGTAATATTATAATTTCCCTCAATTTATACAAATTAGGGGATCGCAGATCCTTCAATTTATGCAAATTGAGGTTGTCCATCTTGTACAACGCCTTGGCAAGCAAATCCTGACAGGTTTCCAAAAACATGTCAGGTCTTGAATTCTTTACGCTTCCAGCTTCAAAACCCGCGCATTCACCGCCACAATCACTGTACTCAGCGACATCAATATCGCTCCCACCGCGGGACTTAAAATGATAGCCCAGGCGTATAACCCACCTGCAGTAGAAAAACCTCAACGATGATTTGCTATATGGCCAAGACTTCTTGCGTCAATCTGCTATCGGTCAGCTTCAAAAAAAGCCTGAACGGGGATTACAATTCTTTTTGCAGATCGATTCTGCGTGTACCCCTGCTTATCATATCGTAATATGCAATCTGACCAAATGAGATATTTTCATCATTTGGACTAAGCTTTTTATGGAACCACAACCGGGTATCTTCAGGTTTCAGGTTGATCAGGGTATTAATCAGAACAACATTCTGAAACACGCCTCCGCTAAACGCCAAATCTTTAACACCCATCTGTTTACTCACCTGAAAAACCATCTTACCCAATGCAAGAAAAAGGCCTCTTACTATGTAATCAGATCTTTTTCCTTTCTGGATATCCACCAGGATTTTTTCCAAAACAGGCCTCCAGTCTATGATTTCATTATGGTTTTCAAATGTATATTCACCCGAGGCCATATCCGATCCCTTTCGAGCCCTGTTTTCGAGTTTTATGGCTGCTTCTGACTCATAACTGTTGAATGAACCAATACCCAGAATTGCTGCAATCGCATCAATAAAACGCCCCATTGATGATGTCTGGATCTGAGCCGGTACCTCAATCATTTTTTGAAAAAAATTCCATTCTTTATCACTGAATTGAGATCTTAATATAGGCTCTGCTTCGGGAATATCTGCAAATAGAGAACGTGCAGAAAGGCGTGGTTCCAAACTCATCTTATCCCCCGATAAGACTGGAAAATAGTCTAAATGTAATTCGCGGCTTATCCCTTTATGATCCTTCAGAAACACTTCACCCCCCCAGATTTGTCCATCATCCCCATAACCGGCCCCATCCCAAATGAACCCAAGTACCTCTCTTTCTGATTTTAGAAGCCCATGTTCTGTTAGAACCGCTGCAAAATGAGCCACATGATGCTGAACCGGAATCAGTTTCAGATCCATAGCCCCTGCATTTTTTTCAGCCATAGCTCTGCTGTGGTAGTCCGGATGTGCATCAGCAAGCAGAATCTCCGGGCGGAATGAGTAGAGTTCCTGAATATGATTTAACGTATGCCGAAAGGCCAGTTGTGAGTCGTATGACTCATGATTCCCCAAATATTGACTGATTATAAGCTTCTCCCTGTCAGCCAGTGCAAAAGTACTCTTCAGATCCGCTCCGTAGGCAAGCGCCCGCTTTCCGATATCGCCAAACGGGTGGGGATTGTAATTGGGCGACAACCCGCGACTCCTTCGCAACAGAATACGACTGCCATCATTTGACAGCTGAATCACACTATCGTCCTGAGGAGTTACGATTTCCCTTTCAAATGTTAAAATATAGTCGGCAATTGCTCCCAGATATTCTATCGCTTGCTCATCAGCGTAAATGATTGGGGATCCGCTCAGGTTTGCGCTCGTAGCAATCAACGGACGGTGTATGCCCGCTATTATCAGTTCAAAAAATGGGCTGTATGGAAGCAGAATTCCAACGGTTCCCAATCCGGGTGCCACAGCTTCACAGCAGAGTCCGGATAATGGTTTCTCTTTCCGAAGAGCCAGCAGAACAGGAGCATCTGCATCTTTCAGTACCCTCTCTTCATGCGGTGCAATCCATGCATCTTTTTTCGCAGAATTTATGTCTGGGTACATAACCGCAAACGGTTTAGACGGACGATTTTTACGTCTTCGCAGAGTGAGGATACTCTCTTCATTTGTGGCATCTGTCAGCAACAAATACCCGCCAATTCCTTTTACAGCCAGAATTTTTCCCTTTTTTAAAGCATTAATGCCACGTTGGATAATTCTGTCTGGGTCACGATCCAAACAAGTTTTTTTTGAATCGAAAAGAGCCATCGGAATCGGGCAATTCGGACAAGAGTTGGTCTGGCTGTGCTGCCGATATCCATCGGGTTCTTCATATTCAGATCTGCAATTCGTACACATCTGAAGGCCTGCCATCGTTGTATGTGATCGGTCATAAGGCAGCTTTCGAATGATTGAGTATCTGGGCCCGCAATGCAGGCAAGTGGTAAATGCATACTCATAACGGCGATTACTCTTTTCTCTGATTTCCTCCCGGCAATGATCACACAGTGCTATATCCGGCGGGAGAAGAGCTCCTTCCACTCTTTCGCCTGTGCTCTCTATAATCCGGAAGTCTTCATAATTTTGATCCGGTACTTTTTTGAAGCGGTTACTCGTAATGAGTGAATGAGTAGGCGTATTTGCGATCAGATAGCTGTAAAACGCCCGCGCTTCCGTTTCCTCTGCCGTAAGAACTATTTCAAGGCCTTTCTCACTATTTTTAACCCACCCTTTCAGGTTTCGTGACCGGGCTTCATCAAACACAAACGGACGAAATCCAACCCCCTGGACAACTCCTTTGAAATGTAGGTAATAGGTTGGCATAACGTGATGGATGGTTCAGGACTATCTCAATCTGGCAGCACGATTTTTTAGCCAGTCGTACCAGCCATTGAGACCCTCACCACTCGTACAGCTTGTCTGGAAAAAGGTCAGGTTCGGATTAATTTTTTTTGCGTTTTCAATCAGCTTGTTAGAGTCAAAAGACACATATGGCATCAGGTCAATCTTATTTATGATACAGACGCCGGATGTGTGGAACATGTCGGGATATTTGAGCGGTTTATCATCCCCTTCTGTGACACTGATAATCACCACACGTTCGCTTTCACCCAGATCGAACATAGACGGACAAACCAGGTTACCCACATTTTCAATAAAAAGCAGGCTTTGCTCTTCGGGATTGATCTCCTGAATAGCGTGCAATACCATATGAGCGTCGAGATGGCACCCCTTTCCTGTGTTGATCTGAACCGCATTTGTGCCAGTCGCCTTGATCCGGTCTGCATCAACCGTTGTTTGCTGGTCCCCTTCTATCACACTGAATGAGAGCTCTTCTTTCAGATCAGTAAGAGTCCGCTCCAAAAGCATGGTTTTTCCCGATCCCGGCGAGCTAACAAAATTAATGGCAAAGATCCTCTTTGCATCCAGGTAACCTCGATTTCTGGCTGCCATAAGGGAATTTTCATGCAGAATATCCCTTTCCAAATGGATCATTCTGTTATTTACACCCTGCTGCTGTGTGCCATGTCGATTCTCATGATGATGACTGTGTGCCACACCATGAGAAGGGGCTCGATTATGATGCTGGTTTTCATGATCTCCATGATGAGCATGAACGTGCTCATGGTTATGATCATGATGATGGTGTGGGTGGTGATGATCGCCTTTTACAATGTGGG
Organism: uncultured Balneolaceae bacterium; assembly: GCA_964517005.1. GTDB lineage: Bacteria > Bacteroidota > Rhodothermia > Balneolales > Balneolaceae > CAYVBJ01. The sequence goes on from CAZFAJ010000048.1 coordinate 4,118, forward strand.
CATTATCGGTACCGCATCCGCAAGTAATACACATAATTAAATACCTCCAATTCAGGTTTGTATACTCTCTTCAATTTGTATCGATTTGATACTCATCTGTTGTCCTTCAGTTATGTCCGAGAGGAAGCTTCCGCAATCCGGACAAGGATCAAAGAGTGCTTCCACCTCAAAGTTCGTGTTACACTCACGGCAGGTTCCTCTGCCGGGAATGTAGTTGATTGTCAAATTAACATCCTTGAGTACACTCTCACGAATTCCATGTTTCCATGCAAATTCAAATGCGGCCGGTTCGATCGTGCTCAGTTTGCCGATATCGAGTTCGATTGCAGAAACAGAGTCCGCACCGGCTTTATGAGCCTCTTGTTCGACTATATCAACGATATTCAGTACGATCGACAGTTCATGCATTTTCTTTTGCTCTCTTTTTCATTTTTAGTATCAAGTACGTACTGCTAAAAGCAATCATCAGTACAACTGCGCCAAAAATCATTGCATGCATTGGCTCCATCAAATAGTGAATCAATGAATGCCCATCGGTATGGCCGTGGCCGGGATGTGCATATAAAGATGTACAGTTGATAACGAATACCAGTATGGTTGTTAAAATTAATTTTATAAAGTAATTCATAGTTCTCGTTCGTTTTTTTCTGATTCTTATTTTCCGATTAATTCTTCTGTTTCTATTTCACTGTTTTGAATTTTTTTAAATATAACTGACTTCCGCAAAGCTTCCAGTGCCTTATCCAGGTTAATCATGGCTTCAGGACTCACCATATCGCCCAGTTCCCATCTATATCCTGTGATGAGCAACACAAAGGCGTTTGGCGCATTTGGATAGAGTGTTTCTGACAGATAGAGTACAGCTTCCGGACTCTGCAGATGGGATGAAAAGTAGAACGACCCCGCAGACTCACACTTTCTCAGGCTAAATCCTTCCGGAATCAACTCCTCCGTTGCATCCACAAACAGAACCTGGTCATATTCACTAATCAGATCGGCATCTTCTACCTGCAGCTGGTATCTGTACTCCAGGTCAAATTGCCCCGGATCTTTTTTTTCGACATCATTCAAAAACAGCCAGGCCAGGCCGTCATCTCCGCGTGAACTGTTTCCGATACCGATCAAAAGTGTACGCATATTCTCAATCTTTAAATTTTTCATCAATCAATGTTCCTTCATGATCATACAGTTCGGCTTTCAATGGCATTTTACCCATCGCCTGGGTTGCACAGCTCAGACATGGGTCGTAAGCTCTGATCGCCACTTCCACCTGATTCAGCATCCCCTCCGTAATTTTCTCTTTCTTACTAATTACATTGCTCGCTACCCATTTAACGGCCTCATTCATAGCATCGTTATTATGAGTGGTTGAAACAATTAAATTACAACGGACAATCATTCCATTATCATCAACTTCATAGTGATGCGTGAGTGTACCCCGGGGTGCTTCAATAATACCTATTCCTATCTGTCTTCCCTTGCCTTTACGCACCAGGTCATCATCTCCGAGAATATCCGGATCTAAAAGCATATGCTTTATCAATTCTGCACAGTGCAGTGTCTCAATTAACCGTGCCCAATGTGAATGCATAGTGCTGTTTTTCACTTTTAAACCGGTAAAATCAAAATACTCCTGACGTGCTTTTTCGGCAAGCGGTGTGGGTATATAATCGCAAATATTTAATCTGGCTAACGGCCCGACACGATTCCAACCCTTCTCCCGTCCCACATTTTTCAGGTAGGGAAACTTCATATACGACCATCTGGCAACTGCCTCAGAAAAATATTGAACGTAGTCGTCTGAGTTGACGTCCGGCAAAGTTATGTTGCCCTCTGCATCAATTGCACGGAGTTTACCGTCGTAAAATTCCAGTGCTCCATCGGGCAGCACAGTTCCCAGGTGGCCGGACGGAAAGGCAGCAAACGTGTCCAGAAACTCTCGGTTTTTACCGTGATAATCCTTGATAAAATCGACCATCTCCTGAGACCATTTTATCATGGTATCGATATTTGGAATATCATCCCCTTTCAAAAAATAATCCCGCTCTTCAGTTTTTAATGATTTATAGACACCACCCGGAACGGCCAGTGTGCCATGTATTTTTTTCCCTGCAAGTACTTTAATTAGTTCCTGTCCGAATTTTCGCATCGTAATACCCTTTACGGCCAGCTCCTTGTTTTCGACTGCAACTGCAACAACATTGCGTTTTTCGGGCGGTGCATCCATACCAAAAAGCAGATCTGGTGAGGCCAGATAGAAAAAGTGTAGTGCATGCGACTGGAAAATTTGGGCATAGTGCAGCAATTTTCTCAATTTCATGGCCAGCGGAGAGAGATCTTGAGGGTCTATTCCCACGATCTGATCAATTGCTTTTGCCGCTGCCAGGTGATGGCTGACCGGACATATACCACACAATCTCTGAACGAGGTTAGGGGCTTGCCAGTAGGGATATCCCTGGATAAACCGTTCAAAGCCCCGAAATTCAACAATGTGGAAAAATGATTCATCCACTTTTCCCTGATCATCAAGATGAATAGTAACTCTGCCGTGGCCCTCTACTCTGGTTACCGGATCAATGGTTATTGTTTTGCTCATATGGCTCCTCTTATTTAGTCGTACTTAAATTCTGAATAGAGAACTGAATAGTTCTCATCCCATAACAGGTTCTTTACAGCTTTCCAGATATGTTGTGCATCCGGCGGACAACCCGGTATGAAATAATCGATTTTTACTATTTCACGGCACTCATATATCCTGTCAAGCATTTTCGGCAGATCTTTGTGATATGGAATAATCGTATTCCCAGCCTCGTTGGTTACACAATTCAAAAATGCTTCTTCCAGACATTCCCCTAACGGCATTGTATTTCGCATCGACGGTAATCCACCCCAAATAGCACACTCACCCACGGCAACCAGAAGGTCACATTTGTCCCGGAACACTCTGAGGGTCTCTACATTCTCATCATTACAGACAGAACCCTCAATAATCCCCAAATCACATCTTTGAGTAAAATTTTTGATATCCGTCAGGGGCGATTTGTCAAATGAGACCAATTCAACGATATCAAGCAGCTCTGTATCTACATCCAGCATCGACATATGGCACCCAAAACACCCTGCCAGTGAAACCGTGGCAACAGTTTTTTTCTCCGGTTTGCCGGTTTTTTTCTTACGAGGCTCCTTTTCGTTATTTTCATAATCGGGCCTGACAGAATCCTCGTCATACTTGCGTTCACCAAATGGTTTGCCAATACTCTCTCCGCGCACGATAATCGCTCCTGTCGGACAGATGTTCATAGCGTGAACGGCCTGTTCACGGGTAAGTTTTTCCTCTTCTTTATAATCGATACCTACATATGTCTCATTCCCGCGGTTTTGATAACTAAAAACTTTTTTTCCGTCATCATTCTCAACTTCGACCACACAACGTAAACATTTTATGCAGCGGTTATGCTCCATAATCATCCGTTTGGCATCGAAATCAATCAGCCTGTTTTTGAATAGATGCGGATAGCGGCTGATAGCTATACCCAGTTCATATCCCATATGCTGAAGGTCACAATTACCGCTCTTTTCACAGGATGGGCAGATATGATTTCCTTCTGCAAACATCATCTCCACCAGTGCCTTTCGCATATCATCCAGCTCTGTGGTATTTATCTCTACTAAAAGCCCCTCTTTTACTTTTTCAGTACATGCAGGAGTAAATTTACCGTTTATTTTACACGTACATGTGCGGCAGGTTCCAAGCGGCGGATCAATATTCTCAAAGTAACATAGTGAAGGGATAAAAAATCCATTTTCGGATGCAACATCAACAAGATTTCTGCCTTCATCAGCCAGGATATTCCTGCCATCAATTGTAATATTTACACGTTTGCCCATAAAAAAGTCTCCGGCTTTTTTTAATTTTTAAATTCATCATAGTCACGTGTTGCTGCCTCAAGGTCGAACCTTAAATTCTGTACATTACCGTTATGTTTAATTGCTTTATCAAAGTAATCACCGAATTTGTCCAGTACATTGATCAGGCTGTTTGTAGCGGTTTTTCCAAGTCCGCATCGGCTGGTATTTCTCATGATCACTCCCCACTCCTTCAGTTCTTCAATGTCATTTCTATTCGCCAATCCATTATTCACCCGTTCCAGTTTACGTTCGATGATGAAATTTCCTGCCCGGCATGGTGTGCAAATACCACATGACTCACGCTTGTAAAAAGCTGCATAATTCAAAAGAATGGATATAATATCCCTGCTTTTGTTAAAAACAGTGAGCGCACCGCCACATCGTATGTGTTGTGTGAAGAAGTCGCTGAAAAGTGCGAATGGCTTGTCTTGTTCATCAAGGGTAAGTACCGTTCCTGATGGGCCGCTCTCCTGAATATAGTGTGGATTTTCTGCACCACACTCATTAAGCAACTCCCTCAGAGTCATACCCCACTCAATTTCATAGATACCCGGATATTTACAATCACCGGAGACACTGATTACCTTGGTTCCCGGAGATTTTGGAATACCATATTTCAGGTATTCATCCGCACCTATATTCATAATCCTTGCCGCCGCACAAAATGTCTCAACATTATTAACAACTGTGGGCAGATTCAAAAATCCCTTTTGTACGGGGAAAAACCAGCGTGTTCGCGGTTCGCCTCTTTTGCCTTCAACCGACTCAAGCAGGGCCGTCTCTTCACCGCAGACATAGGATCCGGCTCCCATCTGAATTTTAATATCAAAATTAAAATCTGTGATACCCCCGCAATTCATCCCAAGCAGTCCTTTCTCTCTGTAATGTTCAATCGTTTTTATAATTCGCTTTTTTAACCAGGTATATTCACCCCTCAGATAGATGAGTCCATACGATGCCCCAATTGTATAGGCACAGATGATCATCCCTTCGATCATCGATTCCGGAGTACGTTGCATCAGTACACGGTCTTTAAACGTTCCCGGTTCTCCCTCATCTGCATTACAGACAACCACTTTATTCGGTTCATTCTCGTCTGCGGCCGCTTGCCACTTCATCCAGGTAGGATAGAATGCACCACCCCGTCCGGCCAATTTTGTTAGGTGTAGTGCCTCAATCACACCTTCCGGGCCCATACCCGGAAGTTTTGATATAGCTTTACCCACTTTAAAATCGGTGAAGAATACGCTTGGTTTACCTACAGGTGTATATCTGAGATGTTGCTGTGGTTCATCACAGATCTCCTCAATCGGTACACCTTTTTTTAGTTGGGTAATGATTTCCCGGATCTTCAAAGAGTTCAGGTTCACAAATGGGTGAAAGTTGATGAGCGCTGCAGGTTCCTGATCGCATAATCCAATACATGGAGTGAGATAGAGTCCGAACGTTCCTGTCGGATCAGTTGATCCCACTGATGCGGCTGTTTCCCGTTCAAACGATTCAAGAATTCTTTTGAACCCTTTTATAATGGAAGTCATACTGCTGTTGACATAGATCACATACTTTCCGGCCGGTTTTCTGTGAAAGAAATGGTAAAAGGAGGCCACTCCCTCTACTTCTATTTCTGAGATGTCATACTCCTTTGCAAGCGTTGTGACATCAGAATCTGAAATATAGTTTTTAGCATTCTGAAAGTCCCATAAACGGTCCAGCATTTCTGTTCGGGGTGGCAGATGTAGAAATTGATTGAAGTATTTTGAATCCATGTCCGTATTTATTTAGCTATGGTCAAATCTTAACACAGTCAGATTTTGTCTCATCTCTGAATCTATCCGATTCATTTATTTAAATCTGACGGATTCAGAAATCACAAATTCTCCATACCAATACAATCGTAATTCTCTCTGCCTGACATATAACTCTTCATGAATGGAATCTTAAGTCTTTATCATTACTGTAATATAAAATATATTTAGACCTAAATATATTATTTTTAGTTAAACTTGTTTTTATTCACCATCGGTATTTCTAAAGCTTATATAGTTGTTCTGAATGTCATTTTCATTTTAACTCCTTAACAAATTCGAGGTAAAAGTTCTCCACTTGCATTAGCCAGTACTCTTCTTCCCCCGATGGAACTATTCAGAACTACTTTACCGGGATGATCCATAACCACTTTTCCTATAATTGCTGCTTCGGAGCCGTGCTCCCATTTCTGAATGAACTCAATACACCCGGCGGCTTTTTCACTTGCAACAAAAGCTACAAAAAGACCTTCATTTGCCACATAAAGAGGGTCCAGCCCTAACATTTCACAAGCGCCGGCCACTTCTTCCTGTATCGGCAGATTTTTTTCAAATAGTTCCACTCCGAGATGCGACTGTCCTGCAATCTCATTCACAACAGTGGCAACTCCCCCTCTGGTTGGATCGCGCATCAGGTGGATAGCACTGCCAAACCGATCGATCAATTCATGGCAGATTCGGTGCAGTGGCCGGGAGTCGCTATATAAATCCGTTTCGAATTCCAACCCGCTCCTTTTACTCATGATGGTAATCCCGTGTCGTGCAAGTGGACCACTTAATATAACAGCGTCACCATTCCTGATCTGTTTCATACCCATCTTCGCCTCCGGGTGCATCTCACCGATACCCGTTGTATTGATAAAAATCTGGTCTCCCTTCCCTTTTTCAACCACCTTTGTATCGCCTGTAATTACCCTGACATCCGCTTCCAAACACGCCTCCTTAATGGATTGCAGAATCAATTGAAAAAGTCTCATTTCCATTCCCTCTTCGAGTATGAAGGAGAGAGAGAGGTAAAACGGTTTTGCTCCGCTCACGGCCAAATCGTTCACTGTACCATTTACCGCCAGGTCGCCAATAGTACCACCGGGAAAGATTACCGGAGAGACTACAAACGTATCGGTACTGAATGCAATTTTACCGTTCAGTTCTATGGTCGCAGCATCGCCCTGTTCCCGAAGCCACTCATTATCCAATACAGTAAAAACACCATTTTGGAGCAGGTTTTGAGTCAGTTTCCCCCCGCCGCCATGTCCAATCGTAATTGAATCAAACTCCTGGACAGGTACAGGACAGTTCAGATCGACTTTTATAGGAGCTTTATTCATAATATTTTTTCTGAGGATTCATGAAATACATAATTATAGTAAGCAGCACAGGCTCCCTCACTACTCACCATCGGTGCACCAAGAGGTTTCTCCGGGGTGCATTCTTTTCCAAAGTGTGGACACTCATTAGGTTTAATTATCCCCTTCATCACATCTCCTGAAAAGCACCCGCTATCCTCTGCAACTTTCTCTTTTAAAGGGCCAAATTTAATTGTTGCATCAAAATCAGAGTACTTATCAACCAGAAAAAGTCCGCTCATCGAAATCTCACCGATTCCCCGCCACTCCCGGTCTCGATATTCAAATACGGTGCGAAGAAGATCTACAGCCTTTTGATTACCGTCATTCCCAACAACTCTTTTGTATTGATTTTCCAATCGATATTCTCTTTTTTCAAGTTGAGAAATCACCATATAGATACCCTCAAGAAGATCGACCGGTTCAAAACCGGTAACTACTACCGGCATTTTCCATCGCTCTACTAGCGGAGTATACTCTCTCAGGCCCATTACCGTACATACGTGACCGGCAGCCAGAAATCCATCCACTTTTGTCTCTGAATCCGACATAATCGCTTCCATCGCCGGTGGCACCATCACGTGGGCACTTAACACGGAATAATTTGGCAGTTTTAGCCTGTACGCTTGTGCTACGGAAAGTGCGTTTGCCGGAGCCGTTGTTTCAAAACCTACAGCAAAAAAAACAACCTCTTTCCCTGGATTTTGGCGGGCTATGGAAACTGCCTCGAGAGGCGAGTAGAGAATACGAATATCCCCACCGGCTGCGCGGGCCTGTTGTAAACTTAATGAACTTCCGGGCACACGCAGCATATCTCCATAAGAGCATAAAATCACCTGATGCTCCAGAGCAAGTTCTATCGCTTTATCAATCATGGATACCGGTGTGACACATACCGGGCAGCCCGGCCCATGAATCATTCGGATCTCATCTGGTAACATTTCGAGCAGGCCATGCCGGACCAGGCCGTGGGTTTGACCACCACAAACTTCCATAATATTCCAGGATCTGGTCACTATCTTCCTGATTTTTCGAAGAAGGGTATGTACAATCTCTTCATCACGAAATTCAGACAGGTATTTCATCTCATTCTCCCTTCTCCTTTCCATCCGATTCAGGGCTAAGCTCATCCAGCTCACCCATCTCTCTCAGATATTTCAGTGTTTCGAGTGCTTCATTCTCATCTACTTTACTCAATGCCACGCCTACATGAACGAGCACATAATCTTCCAATTCAACATCGGGTAAAAAGCAGAAATTCACTTCTTGCAGAATCCCTCCGAATGACACTTTTCCGGGGCGGTTGGTTTCATCTCCTGAATTTTGCAGAAATACAACTTTACCCGGGATAGCTAAACACATTCTTCTACCTTTTGATTAAAGTTAAAGCAAAAAAGTTTTCCCTTGTGTCCGATTTTTTAACAAGAAAATTAATATATCCAATAGGTTTAATGGATGGCCAGTCAAAAACGCTCTTTTGTTTTCTCTTATTTTTTTTGAACCATAATCTATCTATACATTACAAAAAAAAAAGATGAGATTCATTTTTATTGAGGCCCGGGAATCTTCGATTAAATCTCTGTTCTATAAAAAAATTATCCGCAATTTGGGATGTTTGCAGAGAACGATCACAATCATTCGCAGAAACTTCTCTGTAAGGATAAACAGGTAGATCTAAAAACCGAACTGTATCGTACATCATCCCTAATCGCATTCTAGCCTGCCGCTTCTGATAAATTAACTATTCGGCCAATCCCATGAATTTTTTACTGAATAATAGCGTAAGGTTTCTCCTTATTTGAAAATTAAAGTTAATGGTAAAGCGATCAGCTGCTGAAATCCGACGGCCGAATACTTTTCATAATTAATCTTCCCAGAACGGTTCTTTCTTTAGTTCATGGGTTCTGTAGATTAAATAGATTGAAGGTATAATCAGCATGGCAAGTATCAGTGCCGTTGCAAGACCACCGATTAACGGCGCTGCGATACTTTTCATGGCGGTTGCTCCAACACCCACAATGAACATCACGGGAATCAGGGCAAATGCGTCGGTTGTAACCGTCATTAGTACCGGCCTTAAACGCTGAACGGATCCTTCAATAACAGCCTCTTTCAGATCCGCCAGCCCTGTCATTCTTCCTTCCTCGATTCGTTGATCAACGGCGTCATCCAGGTAAACCAGCAAAACCACTCCCAGCTCTGCCGCCAGCCCTGCAAGCGCGATCATGCCGACCCATACGGCAACACTGATATTATAATCAAGAATCCAGAGTAACAGAAAAGCGCCAACCGTTGCAAAAGGAAGTGTTCCCAATACGATCAAGCATCTCGGAATAGATTTAAAGTTTATATAGAGCAAAAAGAATATGATCAATATTGTAATCGGTATCAAAATAAGCAGGCGTTGCTGCATTCGCTGCATAAATTGATACTGTCCAACCCACTCCAGGGCAACGCCTGCCGGAAGGTCAATTTCACGATTGATGATATCTCTGGCCTCATCCACATAACCGCTCAAATCTCTGTCAGGTGCCACGTTTACATTAATAAGGTTGCGAAGCTGTCCCATGTCGGTATCGATCATCGGCGGACCGGTTGTGTATCCGATATCAGCAAGCATTCCCAGGGGAATTTGGGCCCCGCCTAAAGCTGGTACAAATACCCGCCGGATATCATCCGGATCCTGACGAAGTTCCCGGCCGTAACGAACACTCACGGGATATCGCTCACGTCCTTCCACGGTTTCGGTGATATTCATACCGCCAACGGCCATCTCAATCATCGCATTTACATCGTTGGTGGAAAGTCCGTAACGGGCTGCATTTTCATGATTCGGTTTTATATCGAGATAATAACCTCCAGTCGGACGCTGGGCAACTGCGCTTCGTGTTCCGGGTATGTCGCGAAGCAGTTCCTCAATTTCCACAGCCACACCTTCAATGGTTTCGAGATCCGGCCCCAAAACATTTAAAGCAACTGGTGCGCGAACTCCGGTGGCCAGCATTTCAAGACGGGTTTGTATCGGCATCCACCACATATTCGGGAATCCTGGTATTTGGAGCTGATCGTCCATTTCAGAGACGAGTTCATCCCAGGTAATGCCACGTTCTTCAGGCCAGATCCAGCGGAAGGGTGCTTTTATGAACGATGGCATCCACCCGGAATACCAGCGCTCCTGTTCCACGCTTCTCCACTCAGATGGATCCTTCAAAATTACAGTGGTCTCAAACATATTTAAAGGAGCCGGATCGGTTGCGGTTTTCGCGCGGCCCGCCTTGCCCTGCACGCTTACAACTTCCGGAAAGGATTTCAGAATCTGTCCGGTAATATTCAGCATATACTGTGCTTCAGCAACCGACATTCCCGGTGGGGAGGTGGGCATATAGAGAATAGCTCCTTCCTCAAGTGGAGGCATAAATTCCGAACCGAGTTGATTGTAAATTGGTATTGCAGAAAAAATACCAATTGCCGCAATACCGGCAACAATCCACCGGTAATCCAGCATAAACCTCGCCACCGGTTGATAGGTCTTATGCAGGAACCGGCTTATCGGGTGATTCTCCTCACTCCGGATTTTACCTTTTATCAATAACGCAATTAATGCCGCTGAAAATGAGATAGATAAGAAAGCAGCAACCATCATGGCAAACGTTTTGGTAAAGGCAAGCGGACGGAAAAGGCGGCCTTCCTGTGCCTCGAGACCAAAAACAGGCAAGAAGCTGACTGTGATAATCAACAGTGCAAAAAATATCGGCCGGCCGACCTGTTTTGTTGCCTCTATAATGATTTGAGTCCGGTCTTCTTTCCGGCCGTTTTTCTCCCACCGGTCCAGGCGCTTGTGCACGTTTTCAACCAAAACAACGGCGGCATCAACCATTACCCCAATTGAAATCACTATTCCGGCAATTGACATCACATTTACGGTAATTCCCACAATATAGATCAGAATTGACGAAATAAGTACGGCTATCGGCAGGGTAATGATGATAACCAACGCGCTGCGTATATGCAGAAGAAATAATCCGACAATTACCAGAACAATGATTATCACCTGAATCAGGGTGCTTGTCAGTGTTGAGATTGCCTCTTCGATCAATTCAGACCGGTCGTAGGTTATTTCAAGAGAAACACCTGGCGGGAGAGAGGCTTCTGTTTCGGAAATGCGCTCTTTCACCCGGTTTATCACATCGAGAGCATTTTCACCATAGCGCATTACCACGATTCCGCCAACTGCTTCCCCTTTTCCATTCCATTCACCCAGTCCCCGGCGCTGATCGCCGCCAAGTTCCACGTTTCCAAGATCTTTCACAAAAACAGGTGTTCCCTCTCTCTCCTCAATAACAATATTTTCGATGTCCTCAGCTGACTGTATATATCCGCGGCCGCGAACCATAACTTCCGTGCCTGCCATTTCTATCGTGCGCCCGCCTACATCCCGGTTATTTTCACGTATGGCATCTGCAACTTGCATCAATGGAATATCATAGGCAAGGAGTTTTACAGGGTCGATGGTTGCCTGATATTGTTTTACAAAACCGCCAAAACTTGCCACTTCCGCCACTCCCGGCAGACTCTCCAGCCAGTAGCGCAGCGACCAGTCATTAAAACTCCGAATGTCAGCCAGGTTATTCTGGCCGGTCGTATCCACAAGTGCATACTGAAACACCCATCCTACACCTGTAGCGTCAGGCCCCAGTGTAGGGCTTGCTCCATCGGGCAGATCATCCTGAATTTGATTCAGATATTCCAGCACTCTGCTTCTGGCCCAATACATATCGGTTCCTTCTTCGAATATTGCATATACAAATGAAGCGCCAAACATAGATTGGCCCCGTACATATTTTACATTCGGGGCAGCCAAAAGAGCTGAAGTAATCGGAAAAGTAACCTGATCTTCAATAAGATCGGGACTTCGCCCTTCCCATTCGGTAAATATAATCACCTGCGGATCAGAAAGATCAGGCAGAGCATCAAGAGGTGAATTAAGTATCGACCAGACACCTGCGCCGGCAAGCAGAAGCACCAGGATAATAACCATCCCCTTGTTGTTCATGCTGGTTTCAATAATTTTATCAATCATAATTTTTCTAACATTTAAAATCTTTAACAACTAATAATTGCAGAACCAAAAACTCCCCTCCCGGGAGGGGACAGCCACTCGCGCGTTCATCGGAAGTGGCAGGGGTGAGTCCCTCACGCTAACAAACTTCCGTTTTCACGTTTCACATTTCACTTTTGTCTCCGTATCAATGTTGATGTCCCATCATAGCTTCCGCACTTGTTCCCCTCAGGCGCGACTCTGCATCGAGCCAAAATCTTCCATTCGTAACCACATGATCACCATTTTGCAGTCCATGAAGAACTTCGTAATAATCATCTGCCATTCGTCCGAGGTGAACCTCAACCGGTTCAAATCTTCCTTTATCAATTTTTTTAAAAACAACTGCACGTTTACCGGTCATCAGTACAGCCTCCCGATGCACAGATAGCGTTTCTCCCAAATTTTCCTGGAATGAAACCTCCCCATACTGGTTCATTTTTAATTTGAACTCAGGGTTTGCCACTTTAATTCTAACCGGAATCGTGCGGGTCTCACTGTTTACCATCGGCGGAATGAAGTCAACCGTGCCTCTATAAATTTCACCAGGCCTTCCCTCTATTTCAAATTCTGCTTCCTGGCCCAGCTGAATAAAAGGAAGGTCATTTTCATAAATATCGGCAAGAAGCCAGAGCTTCGAGTGGTTGTTAATTCTGTACAACATAGTTCCCGGCTCGAATTTTAAACCATCAATTGCTTTTTGATCCATAATATGTCCAGCTACCGGTGACACAAGCGCTACTTCAAGCAGCGGCTCACCCTTTGCCTCCATCCTCTCTATTTCGGATTCGGGCATCTGAAGAAGCCGCAGGCGTTCTTTTGCTCTTTCAGCAAGACGTTGGTTGTTTCCTTTTAAAGCTGTTAGATAATCCTGCTGATTACTTACAAGTTCCGGACTGTAAACCGTCATTAGCTCCTGCCCTTTATGGACGTGGATTCCCGTTTCATTCACATACGTTTTCTCGATGTATCCGCTGACTCTTGTGACAATTTCTGCCAGATTTGGCTCAGAGTGTGTTAATCTTCCTATCGTTCTGATTTGCTTTTGCAAAGGCCGGACTCTGACAGTATCAAGCTGCATTCCAATCAGTTGTTGCTGAACCGGTGTGATTGGAATCGCTTCACCTTGTTCAGAATCCACTTGGCCTTCCTGGTCATCAGTGCTTTCATGTCCGGAATGATCTTCATGTTGAGAGTGATTCTGATCAGATTGAGAATCCTGATTGACAATGACGGTTTCCGTGTAATCCTCATCACCGGGCATCTCTGCATGGCTTAAATTATGAACTGAATGTTCACCGCTGCCAAACATAAAAAACGAAGCGATCAGAATGCCGGTTATTAAAACAGCTGCATATCCGGTTCTTTTTTTAATAGTTGTATTCATTATGATTGTGTTTTAGAATTATAATTCTTCAGGCGTGATATTGTGTTTTCCGGAGATATAATCCAGGTATGAATTGGTGATATTCATATTGCTGAGTGATTGCTCACGCAGGAGTAAATAGTCCAGAAGGCGCTGCTGCATTCTCAGAACCTCCTCAAACTCTGCACCTTCACTTGCATATTCACCAAGCAACATCTCAACGGCTTGTTCCGTATAACGGATCTGAACGTCACTGGCCAATGTCAGGTTTCGGTCTGCATTTCTCAAATCTTTAAGAGCGGTTTCAAGGCTTGTTCGAAGCCTGTTTTTCTGTTCTTGCTTCGCATAATCCGCCGCTTTCTCAAGCTGTTGCGCCTGTTCCACTCGTGCCCTGTTTTTGTTTTTGAAAATGGGGACTTTTACTGTCCCCCGCAGCATAAATGCGTCTTTCCCATTGTCATCAATTTCCACCGGCCGCTCACTTACAAAAGTATAATCTACTCCAACATAAAAAGAGGGGCGGTTTGATTTGCGGACAAGAGTAATTTCGTCCTGTTTTGCCCTGCTTCTGTATTCCAGCTCTTGTAATGAAGGATTCCGGACAAGTATTTGATCATACAGATCATCCGTTTCGGGGATAACAGCTACGGCATCAATTTGATCCGCGGTCTCCACTTCAAGAGAGGGATCTCTGTTTAGCAGATTATTGAAATCGGTTTTGAGAACATCCAGCTCGTCCATTTGAACACGCAGCTGATTTCGAAGTTCTTCCAGTTCAATTTGAACACGCAAAATATCAACCTGCCGGCCGGTTGCCGTTTCATAGTTTTGAAGAGCTGCACTTTCAAATGTTTCCAGGATTTGAATGTTCTGTTTCAAAATATCAATCGACTGCTCCATAAAGTACATTTCGTACCAGCGCTCCTGAACGGAAAAGAAGAGCCTGTTTCTCTGCTCCTGAAATTCCTCAAAACGAATCTTTGCTTCCGTTGCAGCCACTGTTTTACGTTGCGATAGAGTTCCAAACCACGGAAGCATTTGTGTAAGTGATACACGCGCCTCCTGAGCACCAACCCGTGTTTCGACGGGCTTTACAAAATATCCGAATCCAATTTCCGGATCATCCAGGGCTCCCACAATAGGTACTTCCTGCAATGCGGCACGATACCTGTAAAAAACTGATTGAAGATCCGGATTATTCTCCGCCGCAATCTCCAAATACTCGTTTAAATCCTGGGATTGAGATGGCAATGCTAAGACTATCATACCGGCCAATACAGAAAGCACAAAACTGCATCCTGATTTTAGTGAATGGAATAGGCTTCTCTTCTCTTGGTATTTGAGGGGGTTATACTCCCGTAAAAAGAAGAATTTTGCACTCATTTTTTTTATTTGTTGATAATTATTATTCATAGTTCAGGATGATTCTTTTATAACCGGACACGTATTAAGCTAATTACATGAAGCTTTCTGTGCTGTTGAGATCTCAGGAATTGAGATTTGATCCTCTAAATAAATGAAATGCAGTTTATTTATTTAGTGAAGTTACAAGCTTAAGCTCTTACGGTAAAAAAATCCGCTAATTCAGAAAGGAACTGTTTATCAGGTAGATGGGAAGGCCTGGAAATACCCTGATATCAAATGGTGATATAAATTCTGTCCGTCTGACACCTTGCGTTGCAGAGTGTATAGCAGCCGGTAACATAAAATTTGTTTTTTTTACTGTTTGAACAGCACGGTCAGACACCGTATTCATATCCTGCGCATAACAGCAAATGGAACCGGCAGAGCAATCATCAGGATTTTGTTTCTTGCTGACACCGGCCGGCACCTTCTCACAACAATCATCCACCGGTATTGAAGCTTGATGCACTAACCCAGGATCCGTTCCATGCATATCACAATCCCAGGTACCGCTCAGAAAAATAAAACCTGTAAGCGAAAAAATGACTACCAGTAAGAGACTGTAATCAAATTTATAGGATATGATTGAATTGATTCTGGTCAATGCTCAACAATTAATTTTTTTGTGCCGGATTTTGTAAAATTTATGATACGTAATTGATTTTAGAAAACAAGAAGATCAAAAAATATTACACAATTTTTGGGAAAGGGTGTTAGCCCACATTTCTTGGTGAGAAATGCGGGTTAGAGAAGAGTTTCCGTTTATTCAGAAGCTATACAAGCCATTCTAAATTAAAAAGCCACCCCGGGTTCAGCCGGGATGGCAAGTAAACATTAACAATAAGTGAATCGTATGTTTAGAAAGCTACAACACCTTCGAGGATAATCCCTTCAAAATCTGCGCCCGCAAATATACCATTTGCAAAAATGCAATTTACGCAAGCATGTAATTTGCAGGATTGCAAGAATGAATAATCCTATTTATCTGTTATCTCAGTATCTTTTTATGGATCGAAAGATTACGAACGATTTCTATACTTGTTTATCTACTCAATTTGTATCTCAAACCATCGTTACTTTAAAGAAACTGAATAATCTAAGCTAATTTTATGCAGGCACTCATTGATTTATCTCAGCAATACCAGGTAGTGGCAGCAGCGTCAGGGCTCGTACTATTGCTGCTTTTCGAACAAGCCCATCCGTTTTTTGATTTCTTTAAAGGTTCTGTAAAGGAAAAGGGGAAGCATCTCTTCAGAAATCTGCTTTTGGGATTTATTAACAGTCTTCTGATCTCAATCGTGTTTGTAAGCTTGTGGGTTATGGTTTCAACATGGGCAGAGCAAAACAATTTTGGCATTCTTCACTGGCTTGGCCTAAAAAATCCCTGGAGAATTATTCTGGCAATCCTTCTCTTTGATCTGTGGATGTATACCTGGCACTGGATGAACCATGTGATTCCATTTTTCTGGAGATTCCATCGTGTGCATCACTCCGATCCCAACATGGATGTAACCACTGCCAGCCGGTTTCATGTCGGTGAGATCTTTTTTTCAAGTCTGTTTCGTATCGGAATTATTGCAATTACGGGAATCTATGTGTGGGAGCTGCTGCTCTACGAAATGATTATGTTTGCAGTTGTTCAGTTTCATCACGCCAATATTGTTCTTCCACCGAAAGTCGATAAATTTATACGCATATTTATCATTACACCTGCCATGCATAAAGTGCATCACTCCAGGTGGCAGCCCGAAACCGATTCCAACTACGGGGCCTTTTTAACAATATGGGATCGCCTTGGCCGGACCTTCCGGCTTCGTGAAAAACTGGAGGAGATTCGTATTGGCCTGGACGAATTCGATAGCCCTGAACACGAATCCGTCAAGGGCTTATTCCGGATGCCGCTCTGGAGGGATAAGAAGACGGGAGAGGATTAAACAGAGAAACGGAGGAACAGAAGAGCGGATGAACGGAAAAATTGTTTGGGATCACTCTTTCTTCATCGGCTTCTCTATTTCTCTGTTAATCGGTTCTTCTGTTTCCTTCAAAAACCTTTTCATAAAAACCTATTCAAGTAAATTTTCAAACTCCTCTTCAAATTCTCTTCGCCTGTTTTGTTTATTGAAAAATGGCAAACCCCAAATTACATATTCTTTTCGTTTTCAAAATCCTGGCGTAAATTTTCTTTGATAATCGCAAGGGCTTTATCACGGAAAAAAGAAGAACCGTACAGCTCTTTCTGTGAAGAAAACAGTTCTTGAAGCAGGCGTTTTGACATAATCAAATTTGTTAGACAGATACTTGTAAAATATTCAGGGCAAAATAGCCCCGAATGTTAGTGCCATATGGCACAATAGTAGGGGCAATTCGCTCCAATCAAATTGGTCGTTGAACCGTCAAATTTTCTTTGACAG
>CAZFAJ010000049.1:0-4485 GCA_964517005.1 uncultured Balneolaceae bacterium
ACAGTGTCTAACGGATATTACGGCGATAACGGTTCACGTGCAACTGACGAATATAAAATGAAGATGTACCACGACATGATCCGGGAGTGGTCTGAGGAGAATGAGGTATCCGTCTTTTACTTTGAAGCGTTCGATGAAAAATGGAAAGATGCTGAAAATCAGCTCGGCTCAGAAAATCATTTTGGGCTGATCAACCTGCAGTCAGAAGCAAAATATGTGCTTTGGGACGAGGTTGACGCCGGCGTATTTGACGGCTTAACCCGCGACGGAATGCCTATCACAAAAACATACAACGGTGATTTTGATGCTCTGATGGAAGATGTTAAAGTGCCGCCAACGGAGCAGGAAATACAGAAAAGATTACAATCACAAAGCACGGACTGACATGAAACATACAGCCATAGCCACACTTGTAACGATACTTTTATTCACCCTCTTGAGCTGTAATATGAGTAATGATGAGATGAACGTACAAATATTTGAAACTTCTGAAAGTGGAAATCAACTCACCGAACTGCAGGAGTTTGAAGAGACGGAGAACCGTGTTGCGGTTACAATCAACCCTGAGGAAACATTTCAGGAGATTACCGGATTTGGCGGTTCGTTTACGGAAGCATCTGCATATTTGCTGAATGAACTGAGTAACGAGAACCGAATGAAAGTTTTGGAAGCCTATTTCGGTGAAGACGGCGCCAGGTATTCTCTTACCAGAAAGCATATGAACTCCAGTGATTTCTCCCTCTCCAATTACTCCTATGCTCCGGTTGAAGGTGATGTTAACCTGGAACACTTCTCAATAGATGAAGACCGGGATGACATGATTCCTATGATCAAGGACGCGATGGAAATATCGAAGGACGGTTTTAAGATTATAGCATCCCCCTGGACGGCCCCGCCCTGGATGAAAGACAACAACGACTGGAAAGGCGGTAAACTGCTTCCCGACCATTATGATACATGGGCACTTTTCTTTTCCAAATACCTGGACGCCTACCGGGAAGAGGGAATTGATATCTGGGCTTTCACCGTAGAAAATGAGCCTCTGGGGAACGACAGCAACTGGGAAAGCATGCATTTCACTCCGGAAGAGCAGAATGAATTTGTAAAAAACCATCTGGGTCCTCGATTGGAACAGGACGAACAGGATGTGAAAATATTCGGGTATGATCAAAATCGTGATGCCGAGTTAATTGAATGGGTGGATGCCATGTATGATGATCCCGAAGTTGCCAAATATTACGATGGTACAGCCGTGCACTGGTATGGAAGCACGTACCACTATTTCCCTGAAGAGCTGCAGTACGCGCATAATAAAGCTCCAGACAAGCATTTGATTCAAACGGAGGCAACGGTTGACGCGGAAGTTCCCGCATGGAAGGACGATGCATGGTACTGGTCTAAGGAAGCAACGGATTGGGGCTGGGACTGGGCGCCTGAAGAGCGAAAATATCTTCACACAAAGTATGTGCCCGTATTCAGGTATGCCCGGGATATAATTGGGACATTAAATAACTGGGTTGACGGCTGGGTTGACTGGAACATGGTCTTGAATCGTCAAGGTGGCCCAAACTGGGCTGAAAACTGGTGTGCTGCTCCTGTTATTGTAGATCCCGATTTGGATGAAGTTTACTTCACCCCTCTCTACTACACCATGGCTCATTTCAGCAGATACATCAGGCCGGGAGCCGTAAGAATTGGCCATCAGCACACTGATGAAGATTTGATGATAACAGCTGCTCAAAATCCGGACGGAACCATAGCTGTTGTTCTGTTTAATCCTGCTGAGAATTCAAAAAGCATCAACTTAAATCTGAATGGAAAATCGACTGAATTTTCAATCAGTGGAAAAGCTATTCAAACGGTACTTATCCCTACCAATGAATGATCAGTCTTAAATCATAAATAAAATATGTCACAGTCTAAGGCTTTAAAAAAGAAGGTTCCCTATCGTCATAAGATAGCATTCGGGGTGGGTATGTTAGCCAATCAGATGTTTCCTGCAACATTGGGAATCTTCATGGTAGTGCTGGTACAGAATCTTGGATTTCCGGGCTGGATGTGGGGTATCGTCTATTTTCTACCGAGGGTTCTCGATGCGATTACCGATCCCATCGTGGGCTTTATATCAGATAATACCCGCTCAAGGTTTGGGCGAAGAAGGCAATATGTGATTACAGGTGCGGTAATCATGTGTATTGCTTTCATCTTTATGTGGCAGCTTTACGCTGAAAACACAGTCAATTACAATTTTGGCTACTTCTTATTCTGGTCATTTATCTTTTATGTTGGCTTAACCATATTCAGTGTGCCTTATGTGGCTATGGGATATGAATTAAGCGACGACTTTCACGAGAGAACCGAAATTATGGCCATTGCACAGTGGATTGGTCAGTGGGCGTGGGTAATTGCTCCATGGTTCTGGGTGATCATGTACGATCCGGCATGGTTCCCAACAGCTGAAGCGGCCACTCGGGAGCTTGCTCTTTGGGTAGGAATCGTTTTTGCTCTATGTGCTATGGTTCCCGGGCTTTTTATTCCCAGTAAATCCACTGTAAATGAAGATTATGAATCACTGACGCTGAACAACATTAAGCGGAGCCTGAAGGAAATAATCAGAGGGTTTAAAGAGGCGCTTTCATCCGTCCCATTCAGAAAACTCTGTATTGCAACGTTTTTCATCTTTAACGCTTTTAACACCGTTGCCGGCTTTTCATTCTTCATTATTGTCTGGTACTTGTTTGGCGGAGACGCCGGAGAAGCAGGCATTTGGACCCCGCTGTTTGGGAGTGCCGGTGCACTGGTGACCACCTTTTTGGTTATCCCGATTGTAGCTCGCATGTCAAGAAAACTTGGCAAGAAAAATGCATTCATGATAGCTCAAACGATAGCCCTGTTTGGGTATGCGAGTCTTTGGTTCTTATTTGTTCCCGGAAAACCATGGATGTTCCTGCTGGCCTTACCATTTCACTCATTCGGGATTGGGAGTTTGTTTGTATTGATGATGTCGATGACTGCCGATGTTATTGATATAGATGAACTTAATTATGGAAAACGGAGAGAGGGGATATTCGGTGCGATCTACTGGTATATGGTGAAATTTGGTTTTGCGATCGCCGGGGGATTAAGCGGGGTCATTTTAACCGTTGTTGGATTTGACGGAAATCTGTCTGTTCAGCCTGAAGGAGCAATCACGGGATTAAGGTTTTTCTTTTCGGCTTTGCCGATGTTTGGAACGATGGTGGCACTTTGGGTAATGCGCGATTATGACGTAAACGAAGAAAAAGCCGATGAGGTCCGGAAAATATTGGATGCCCGCAAAGCAGAGAAAGAAGCCGTTTCTGTCCCTTATTCTTATCAGAAAGACCGCTTGCTCTCTTTCACTTCTGTCGACCCCGAAATAGAAGCTATCGCTGCGGATATCAATCAGCTTAGTATCAAAAAGTTAAAGAAAAATTTCAAAGAGTCGCTGAAAAGCGGTATTCACGGCATTTGTTTTAGCCCATACCAAGAAGGTCAGAACCTTGGAGATCAGCTATCAAGAGAGCAAATAGTGAAAAGAATGAAGATTGTGGCTCCTCATACCAAATGGGTTCGTTCATTCTCATGTACCGATGGTAATGAATATATCCCCGAAGTTGCCAAAGAGATGGGATTAAAGACCTTAGTTGGAGCCTGGATTGATGATAACCTGGAAGCAAATGAAATAGAGATAGAAAATTTAATTAAGGTAGCCAAAGCAGGTCATGCAGATATCGTTGCTGTTGGCAATGAATGTTTATTGAGGGGAGAACTGAGTGAGGATAAAATCATTGCGTATATCGATCAGATGAAAGATGCTTTGCCCGAAGCGATGGTGAGTTATGTAGATACCTACTACCAACTCCATCAGAGTCCGAAAGTGATCGAAGCCTGTGATGTTGTACTTGCTAATTGTTATCCGTTCTGGGAAGGCTATGACACCGAGCATTCATCGGTCTATTTGAAAAAGATGTATGAGGTGATAAAAGATATCGCTGATAACAAGAAAGTCATCATTGCTGAAACAGGTTGGCCTACCTATGGGAAAAACGTTGATCAGGCTGATCCGTCTGTTGAAAATATGATGAAGTATTTCATCCGCTTAAAAAAATGGAGTGGACAGGAAGGGATTGATGTGTTCTACTTCTCTTCATTTGACGAATCCTGGAAAGCCCGACACGAAGGTAATGTTGGAGCGAGATGGGGTCTTTGGAATAAAAATGAACAGTTTAAAGTAAATTAAAATGTCGTTTAGAAAAGAACAATATCTAAGTTTTAAAGAGTCTGATGCTGTTTCTGGTATCAATTATTTGAATGAGCTTTCTGAAAAAGAAATAGATGACTTATTTCGTGAAATACTCGATAGAGGTATTTATGGATTTTGCTTTAGCTTGTATGAAGAGGGACAAGGTCCGGGAGATATAATCTCGGAAGATCAGATTCGACGGCGGATGGAAATTTTAAAGC
>CAZFAJ010000049.1:4585-7096 GCA_964517005.1 uncultured Balneolaceae bacterium
GTAAAAAAAGAGATCCCTGAAATACCTGTTGGCTATGTAGATGCTTATTACGAATTCGTTCAGCGCCCGGCTATTACAGAGATTTGCGATGTTATTTTATGTAATTGTTACCCCTTTTGGGAAGGAACAGAATTTCAGCACTCTCTACAGCATATGCAACATATGTACTCCCAGGTTGTTGAAGTAGCCGGCGATAAAGAAGTTTATATATCTGAGACAGGCTGGCCAAGTAACGGAGAGTCACTGGGAGGCGCAATTCCCTCTCCTGAAAATGCAATGAAATACTTTATCAACACGAACCTGTGGGCGGATTCAGAGAATATCGGGGTCTTCTACTTTTCATCGTTTGATGAATCATGGAAAATCGGAAATGAAGGAGATGTTGGAGCTTTTTGGGGCATTTGGGACAAGTCAGGTAACTTAAAATATTAAAAAAAATGAACACCTATAAACCATTGGGAATTGAACCCGGCAGAGCAATTTGCTACTCCGGTTTCAGGGAAGGCCATCAGCCCGGTGGCAAATACCCGGGCTATGCTCAGGTAAAGGAAGATCTGCTGATCCTCCAATACCATTGGAGGTACCTGCGATTGTTTGACTGTGACCGGCACGCAGAAACTGTTTTGGATGTCATAGAGAAAGAAAATCTTGACTTTCAAGTGATGCTTGGAGCCTATATTGAAGCTGAAATGAATAACTTCAATTGCCCCTGGGATGGCGGAATTTATACCAAAGAGCAACTGGAAATAAATTGCAGAAATAATCGGCAGAAGATATCTAAGCTAATTGATTTCGCCAATCATTATCCGGATATCATTTTTTCCTTATCAGTTGGCAATGAAGCTTGTGTAGAATGGACCGATCATTTTGTAAGTGAAAACAAGGTGATTAAGTATGCAAAAGAAGTAAAAGATGGAGCTCAACAACCGGTCACCTTCTGTGAAAATTATGTACCCTGGCTTATTAAACTGGACAAACTGGCCGGCTTGCTCGACTTTATTTCCATCCATACGTATCCGGTATGGGAATACAAACACATTGACGAAGCAATTGATTATACAAAAGAGAATTACTACTCAGTCGCGAATAAATATCCGGAAAAAACTGTAGTTATCACCGAGGCGGGCTGGGCAACGAATTCGAACGGCAGAGGAATAAACCCCGATCATGTGAATGAAGATTTCCAAAAAATCTACTTTGAGAATTTAATGAAATGGACTGAAGAAGAAAATATACTAACCTTCTTTTTTGAAGCATTTGATGAAGCCTGGAAAGGCTCACCGGAGCCTTTGGAACCAGAAAAACACTGGGGGTTATTTAAAATTGACCGAACTCCGAAGCTGGTAATGAAGACCTTAATGGCACATAGATAATTCCCAACAATACGGAAGAGTCTGTTACTATTATTTCACTAAAACATAAACATAAAAAAACGACGAAGCACATAACACACAACTACAATTATAACCAAATCATAAAAAAATGAAAACATTAATACTATTACTTTCAATGCTTGTTGCATCGTCAGTAAGTTTTGCACAAAACAACCCAATCGATTTTGAAGACGGCGGATTCGGAGCCGATTTTGACTGGGAAGTATTCGAAAACGATGATAATCCTCCTTTAGAGATTATTGATAACCCGGATGCTACCGGTGTGAATACCTCTTCTAAAGTGGCGCAGTTCACCGCCAGAGCAACTGGTGCCTCCTTTGCCGGAACCATAACCACGGGAACAGGTACATATCTGTTAGATGAGACAAACCGAACCATAACGATCATGGTATGGAAACCGGTTATCAGTGATGTGGGTATCAAACTGGAAACGGCTTCCGGTTTCTCTACAGGCGAGATAAAGGTAGCGAATACCGTAACAAATCAGTGGGAAGAGCTTACGTTTGATTTTTCGGATGTACAAAATCCCCCTGAAGACGAACCCTACAATGGTGTAACAGTCTTTCCTGACTTCCAGGATAGAGCTCAGGAAAATGTGATCTTTTTTGATAACATTACGTATTCGGAGGTAGCCGATGATGGCGGAAATGGCGGCGGTACGGAAGGAAACTTATTGACTAACGGCGATTTTGAAGCAGGCGATGACGGATCATGGTTCGGCAACGCTCTCGACATCAGAACAGAAGGCGGAAACAGTTTCAATTTTGCTGATGTAGAAGTAGCAGGTAATCCTTTTGACGTTAATTTAAGTCAGGTGGTTGATCTCATTCCGGGCGAATCCTACACATTAACATTCGATGCATCCACCGGTGCAGGCAATACCCGGGATATGTTGGTAGGTATAGGCCTGAATCAACAACCATTCTATGCAGATGTAGAACCCGTAACGTTAACGGAAACCACGCAAACATTCACTGTTGAGCTCGCTGCTATTGATGATGGTACAGGCTCCCTTTTCGGTGACGCAGAAAGCCGTGTCATATTTGATATGGGCGCCGATGTCGGTGTTGTTGTCATTGATAATGTGTCACTGGAGCTGGCAGGTGATGGTGGCGGC
>CAZFAJ010000049.1:7196-21181 GCA_964517005.1 uncultured Balneolaceae bacterium
CGGTGTTGTTGTCATTGATAATGTGTCACTGGAGCTGGCAGGTGATGGTGGCGGCCAAGAAGGAGACTTAGTGACCAACGGCGATTTTGAAGCAGGCGATGACGGATCATGGTTCGGCAATGCGCTCGACATCAGAACAGAAGGCGGAAACAGTTTCAATTTTGCTGATGTGGAAGTAGCAGGTAATCCTTTTGACGTTAATTTAAGTCAGGTGGTTGATCTCATTCCTGGTGAATCCTACACTTTAACATTCGATGCATCTACCGGTGCAGGCAATACCCGGGATATGTTGGTTGGTATAGGCCTGAATCAACAACCATTCTATGCAGATGTAGAACCCGTAACATTAACGGAAACTACGCAAACGTTCACTGTTGAGCTCGCAGCTATTGATGATGGTACAGGCTCCCTTTTCGGTGACGAAGAAAGCCGTGTCATATTTGATATGGGCGCCGATGTAGGTGTTGTGGTCATTGATAATGTGTCATTGGAGCTGGCAGTAGCAACAAGCGTTGAAGAGCTGGACAACAACCGGCCTAACCAGTTTACTCTGAATCAGAATTATCCGAATCCATTCAACCCAACTACCAACATTACATTTACAATCCCGCAATCTTCGGATGTTAAACTGGAAGTATTTAATGCCGTTGGTCAAAAGGTTGCCACGTTAGTTAACGGAGTTCGTAATGCCGGTTCACATACGATTACATTCGATGCTTCAAGATTTGCTTCCGGTGTATATCTGTACAGGCTTACTTCCGGAAACAGTGTGCAAGTAAACAAAATGTTGCTGCTGAAATAAGCTTGCAGGATTTTGATTGATCAGAATACTCGTATTCTGAAATTATTTAATCCCGGCAATATATTCTATATATCGATGTGTTGCCGGGTTTACAGATCCCGGCTTCTTAGCCGGGATTTTTTTATTGGGTACTGTCTCGAAAAGTATATCTGATTTACCGGCAGCTGCTCACTTGACCCACATAAACTCATGCGGCTCCCCGATCAGCACCAGGCTTTCGGAAATTTGAAATGGATTGTATACAACGGTTGCTGTTTCAGGGATCAGGTCTTTTCGGGAGATACGGTAGGTTCCCTTAACAGAGTGGCCTTTTCCGTGGTGATCATCAAAAGTATAAGTCACCCGGAAAGTCTTTTTCCTGCTCTTTGTTCGGAATAAATTCCAAATTGATGATTTTACTTCTCTTTTATTTGCCTCAGCCGTTTTTGAATGTCTTTGAAGGGTAATCATCCGGTTATTGACTGTCTCCTGGCGTAATCCAAAAGGGATAAAGATAGCCAGGGTAAAGATCATGATGCCCGGCAATACCCACGGGGTTTTGATCAGAGCCATCTGCCCCTGGAACCAGGCTATTCCCACGCATAACAACACGAAGCCCATCGCCATCAGAATCATATTCCGCAACCGGGTGTATCGGGGTTTTACGGTTTTGTGCTGTGTGGGGCCGATGTAATAGGTCTTGTAAGCTTTCATAAACAATCAGGAAAATAGAGATTTTCCGGAATCAGATTCAAGAAATAAAATAAAAAATCTTACGCCAGTTTTTTCAGATTTTAAGGGATACTAAATTTACAGATACAAATTCATATCATTCCGTTTATCCCTTCTCATTTCTTATTTTGAATTTATTTACAAATCAACAAACCTTCCCAATATGCTCAACAGTTTCAAATATGCCTTCCACGGCATCCGGATTTTGATCTCAACACAGCGCAACGCCCGGATCCATCTTCTTGCAACTATCACAATTATAGCCACCGGATTCTATCTCGGTTTTACCTCACCGGAATGGTGCCTGATTATATTTGCAGCAGTCATGGTCTGGACAGCCGAAGCGTTTAACACAGCCATCGAATTTTTGGTAGATGTGGCCTCTCCCGAATTCCATCCGCTTGCCGGTAAAGCAAAAGACGTGGCCGCCGGTGCTGTTCTTATCTCAGCCATAGGCTCTGCTGCCATTGGCATTTTAATTCTCACTCCCTACCTGGTCCGGCTCTACCACTAAATATGATCCTTAGCAAATTTAAAATAACACGTAATCTATTTTTATATCTGTTTCTCAATTGCCCCGATCTTCATCGTTTCTCCGCGGGCTCTGCGCCAAACATTGCGCGCTTTGCGTGAACCCCCCTGTGGACAAATTCCACTCTCATTCTGCGAATTGATTTGAGTATTTGGCGCTCTGATTTTTGCAGGTATTTATGCTGATCCGCTGTCACTTGTCTTTCGAATTTCGAGCGAAAACCACGCCAGGGATGACTTGGGGACCGATCCTGCCATTTGAACTCGGCAGACGACGGCACTTTCGACTGACGAGTGGGTCTGCCATCCAATCCCAGTCATGCTCCGGTCACTCTTCTGTCGAATTTCGAACGGTAACCGCGCCAGAGATGACTTGGGGGATGGATTCTGCCATTTGAACTCGACAGACGACTTGAGAGCTTTCAGACCTTGGCAGCATTCCTATCTTCAGTCGTCAGACGAGTGGGGCACCAATCGTTATTAATTTGTGATAAGTTTCGGAATCTATTTATTTTACCTTTCTACTCATGAAAAATGATCAGAAAAATATTGCACTTCTCTTCTTCAGCAGAAGTCCGCTTGCCGAAAGCCGTCATAAGCGGTTCGTTGATCGTGATCCGTCGAAAAACAGGCAGGTGGCAGATCTTATGGTCAGCCAGTCACTCCGGCACGTTCAGAACTCAGGCCTTCCCTATTTTCTGTTCGATGAGTCCAGGCAAAAAGGCAACACCTTTGGTGAACGCCTGACAAATGCCTTTAACGAACTTTTTCAGAAAGGATTTGACGGAGTGATTGCCGTTGGGAACGATTGCCCCGGTTTAGGTACCGTAAACTGGGAGCTGATCACCCAAATGATGAAACAAAACCGCCCGGTGCTGGGCCCTACTCCGGGCGGCGGCAGCTACCTGATTGGACTCACCCGTGAATCATTTCACAAGGATTCCTTCAAACAAATTCCCTGGAAAACACACAACGTACATCAGTCACTGTGTACATATTTACTAAATGGCGGGTTTGACCTTTATGAAATTGATCCACAGCGGGATATCAATACATTTGATGATCTCCTCTACTTCCTGAAAACCAGTTTTTCAGGAGTGTTAAAGCACTTTAAAGAGCTTCTAAAAAACCTTTTCAAGTCGCTCCTACAAATCCGGTATCTCTCTTATTCCCCACAATTGGAATCTGTTAGTGTGTACGCATCACGACCTCCCCCTCTCCCGCCACATCAGATTCAGCTCTGAATCCGCTTTTTTTATAATTGCAGCCAATGTCTCTGTCTGAAAAAATCTCCTGTACAAACACAGGAATAACATAGAGACATATTCGCCTGATATCACTCATTCGGAAATCATTCATGTGGCTGCCAACCTGTAACATGCTATCAGATATTTTTAACCTATCAATTTCAATGAAAAAACTTACTTCTCTTTTTCTATTTATAACTCTTTATACAGGCTCTCTCTTTGCCCAATCTTCACTCACCATTACCCTCATTGAAAACGAAAGTTATCAACCGCTAAAAAACCATACGGTAATTATTCAAAACAATTCGATTGGTTTTCAAGAAGAACGCATCACAAGCGAAAACGGACGCGTGACTTTGAGCGGGCTTTCAACTTCCGGTTCCTATGTTGTGATTGTTCCGGAATCGGATGACTATTTTGAAAGCCGCAGTGAACCGGTTCAATTGATATCCAACAAAAACACCAGTGTTTTGGTCACTGTTTACAGCCGAATCGACGGACGCCTGGATGAAATTACGGTCAGTGCCACATCCACAACCATCAATACAGTAGATGCACAGGTGGCATCCGAAATCACTGCCCGTGAACTTGAAACACTGCCTGTAGAAGGCCGTGATATCACCCGCTCTCTGTTCAGACTGCCAAACATTTCGCAGGCTACCGGTTTCTTTTCGGAAGCTCCCAATGTGGCCATCAACGGTGCCAACTCACTCTTTACCAACTACCAGATCGATGGTTTCGACAATAACGAAAACTTCCTGGGCGGACAGAGATTCCGAATCCCGGTGGGCCTTACTCAAAATATTACCACTTTAACCAATAATTTCGGTGCGGAACACGGCCGCACCTCAAACGGAATTATTAATATCACAACAAAATCGGGCAGTAATGATCAGGCGGGGGAAGTCTTTTTTGTATCCCGCCCCGGCCCTCCTCTCGATTCATCATCACCATTTGCGCAGCGGGATCTCTCAGGAAATAACGTAAAGGACGGATTCTCACGATTCCAGGGCGGATTCTCACTCGGCGGACCGATCAAAAAAGACAAAACCTTCTATTTTGTGAATGCTGAGCACCTGACTGATCTCAAGGATAACCTTCTAAATTCACCCCGGCTGAATGTAAACACAACCGTACCGGGCACCAACCGGTTTACCTTTTTATCGGGACGTATTGATCACAACTGGAACAACAGATTCAGGTCTTTTCTTCGTGTAAATAAAGGATTTGTGAGTGTTGAACGCCAGGGCGGCGGACTTGATGGCGGTGTGGCTTTTCCATCAACCGGAAATCAGCAGGATCGAAACTCATTTATGATTGCACAAAAAAATATCTATTCGGGAGATGGGTTTGTTTCCGAAACGGGTTACCAGTACGGGCGGTTCAGATGGAACTTCGCCAATCCCGACAATCCGGACTCTCCCAATGCCACCGTACTCGGTCCCGACGGTCAGACCATCGCTGCACTTGGCCATCCCGGGTTTCTTTTTGATGAAACCGAAAACACACACCAGTTTCAGCAAAAATTCATATTTTACAAGGGAAATCATACTCTTAAAACCGGTGTGGATTTCAAATCATCAGGGTATTCTCTTGTGGGCGGCGGGAACCCGAATGGAAGCTGGATCGTAAGCCTGAACCAGCAACAGGTAGATGAAGTAAGAGGGCTCGGCCTGGGCAGTGATCTGACCCCTTTTGATATTCCGCGTGATGCGAATGTTGAGCTTTTCGGAATTGAACTACGCCCGGATGCTTTTGAAAAAAGACAGAACATTATCAGTCTCTACATCGAAGATCAGCTTGCCGTTTCCGATAAATTGAACCTGAATCTCGGGCTTCGGTGGGATTATGACAACCTCTCCAAAGCGGGAAACACAGGAAACGGAGATCTGAATAACATCGCCCCGCGGATCAGTGCCAACTACCGTCTCAGTTCATCTACCTCTTTCCGTGCAGGTTACGGGATGTATTATGATAAAATACTTTATGCCGTCTACAGTGATGCACTTCAGTTCAGTTCCGACTCCGATGATTTCAGGCAACAAATTTCTGAGTTCATTCGTCTGGGCATTTTACCTGATGATACAAACATTGACAATGTGACAAACGAAGGAAATTTGACCGCGAATGTAACAGGCGTCGATTTCCTGGATGGTCCCTCACGAGAATCTCTTCAGTCGCAGCGGGAATCAGTGTTCAGCAATGAGCTGCGTATCCTCAATCCCGACGGGATGGACAACCCGTTTTCGCATCAGTTCATGGTTGGCTTTCAGCACCAGATCAATGACCACTCACTGCTCTATGTCGATTTGATGCATAACCGTTCGTTTAATCTCTTCAGGCTGCGGGATCTGAACGCACCTGAACCATTCCCTATCGATCCGGACAATGTGGACGTGCGATCGACAGAAGAAGCCGATGAATCCCGGCCTGTTCCGGTATTCCAGGACGAAAAGGGATCGTTTGCCCTTGCCGGAGGCGACACGCTGCGCGGTGCGGCGCGCAGTGTTGTAATGACGGAAACTGCCGGACGTTCGAATTACTACGCCATGAACCTGACATTCGACCGTCATCGTGCGGATAAGGACTACTCCTTCAGGCTTATTTACACTCTCTCCTTTCTGGAGAATAATACCGAGGATATTAACTTCCGTGCCAGGGATGCCAATAATTTCAGCGATGAATGGGGTCCCGCGCTGAACGACCGCCGGCACATCATCAATACCATTTTCACCTATTTTCCATTTGACGGATTTTCAGCAACGGTTGCCGCTCTCTTTCAGAGTGGCCAGCCTGTTAACCGGGTTCCGGATGCATCCATCTTCGGAACCACAGATCTAAATGGTGACGGGCGATCATTCTCGCAGCAGTTCGTTGGTAATAATGATAGAAGCCCGGGCGAAAGCCGTAACAGCGACCGGCTGCCCTGGAATACCACTTTTGACCTGAACCTTCAGTATGCCCTTCCGGTTGCAGGGGGACGTGTTGTGGCAGGAGCTGATATTTTCAACCTTCTGAATGCAGAAAATCTGGGCGGTTTCAGCAGCAATCTTACGCAGAGCAATCAAATTCAGGTAGGTCCGCCGGAACGGGGAATTGAAAAAAGAAATGTTGCCCCTCCACGGCAGTTTCAATTTTCACTTAAATATCTTTTTTAGCGCGGTTTATGATAATAACCAAAACAAAAATTTCAGGTGATCCCAACTCATCGGGATACTTGTGGATATAAAAAAATGCAGAATGGCCCCATATTATATAAAATTCAGTATTCTGATTCTGATTGCAGCGTTGGTAACCGCCTGTACCGGTAACGGAGATCCCCATGGCGGTAATGATTCGCGGATTCTCAATAAACCGTGGCAGGAAATTCTGACTGAAGCTGAAGGCACAAAGCTCACAATGATGATGTGGATGGGTGACCCGTTCATTAACAATTATATGAATGGTTATGTGGTGCCAAAAATAAAATCGCAATATAATATTGACCTCGAAATCGTCAGCGGACAAGGCACTCAGATCGTCTCCACACTGATGTCGGAACTGGAGAGCGGACGAAATTCAAGCCAGATCGATATGATCTGGCTCAACGGCGAAACTTTTTTCCAGCTTCAGCAAATCGATGCACTGTTCGGCCCTTTTACCCAAAAACTACCCAATATCAAATATGTGGATTTGGATAACCCATTCATCGGTATTGATTTTCAGCAGCCGGTGAATGGTTATGAAGCTCCCTGGGGGAATGTTCAGCTGGCATTTATTTACAATTCCGGTAAGATAGACTCACCTCCTCAAAGCCTGGATGATTTAAATCAGTGGGTCCGTGAAAATCCCGGACGATTTACAATTCCCACTGAATTTACAGGCATGACAGCGCTTAAGTCGATGATGATATCAATGGCAGAGGATCCCGATCTGTTTAAGGGAGAGTTTGATGTCGGGGTTTACAACCAATACAGCAGCCGTTTATGGGACTACATCAACGAAATGAAACCCTACTTCTGGCGGAAAGGTAAAACATTTCCCAACTCCATTGCACAGATGCATCAGCTTTTTGCAAACGCAGAGCTCTGGTTTACAATCAGCAATAACGACAGTGAAGTTGACAACAAGATTTTGCAAGGGCTGTTTCCTGATAACAGCCGGGCTTATGTCCCCGATTTTGGTACAATTCGAAATACTCACTATTTGGGAATACCCTCATTAGATTCTAATAAAGCGGCAGCTATGGCTGTTATCAATTTTTTACTATCCCCGGAAGCGCAGTTTGAAAAAATGAAACCGGATGTCTGGGGAGACGGTACAATTCTGGATATAAATAAACTGCCGGAAAACTGGCAGCAAAAATTCAGTGATATACCGGGCAGAACCAACTCACCGCCGCGTGAACAAATCAGGGAAAAAGCGTTTACGGAACCGGCCCCGGAGTACATGATCCGGATATTTGAAGATTTCAGAACCTATGTGGTAAATTGATTAAAAAAATTCTCATATCGCTTTTTGTCATTGGCTGCATTCTGCCTCTTTCAGCATCCCTCACCTACGCCCTGCTCTACAGCCTCGGCTTAACCGGCTTGTTAAGCGACGGGCTTACCCTTGCCAACTGGATAAAGATTTTTACCGGTGAGTTTTTTCATTCCATGATTTACTCTGTCTGGATTGCTTTTTGTTCTGCCTTTTTTACAATCACGTTTGCATTGACTCTGTTATTTATTGCGCGAAACTACCTGAACAGGCCAAACGTCTACCGGTCACTGTTTTTGCCACTCACCATTCCGCCGATAGTACTGGCGTTTGTTATTTTTCAGCTCTATTCAGGCGGCGGAATCCTGTCAAGAATTGCATGGCATCTTGGGCTGATCTCAGACCTGAACCAATTCCCTTCACTTGTTCAGGATCCTTATGGTATCGGAATCATACTTGCACATATTTTCCTTGTTTTTCCTTTCTTTTTACTCGTTCTCTTAAACCTGTATGAAAATGAAAAACTGGATGAACTGGCCTCTGTGGCTTCCACACTGGGTGCCGGATCTGCTGATATTATCTTCAGGGTCCAGGTGCCGGTTCTTTTAAAAGGAATCTTTCCCCTGCTTGCACTCTACTTTATATTCTTTTTAGGGGCTTATGAGATCCCGCTTGTCCTGGGTCAGTCATCACCACATATGATTACCGTTTTGATTTTAGAGAAACTGCAGCGCTTTAACCTGGCCGATATTCCTGTAGCCTATGCTATGGCAGTCTGGTACTCCATCATTTGCATTGCCACCATCAGCTATCTCTTTACTCATTTTAAAAAGAGGTATTCACTGTGATCAACCGCTCTCTTTTTATTTTTATTCTGCTCTGTTTTATCATTCCGTTTGCTGTACTTCTCTACCTTTCGGTATCTTCTGAATGGTATTATCCGTCCCTTGCAGATCACGATTTTACAGCGGAACACTGGCGATGGTTTTTAAGCAGCGGATCTGCGCTAATGCAAAGTGCGGCCTTGTCTATTCTTCTGTCTGTTTCAGTTGGATTCGTTTCGACCGTGTGCGGCTTTTTTGCCAGCCGTGCAATCGCATATCAAACCAAAAGCAAATGGTGGCTGCTTACGGCTTATTTCCCCTATGTGATAGCACCCGTCGTTTTTGCGGTTATGCTCAATTTTTATTTTCTTCGCTTCAATTTAACCGGAACCGTTTACGGCGTTATCATCGCACAGTTCTTTATTACATTTCCCTATGCCGTTCTCTTTTTCTTCGGTTTCTGGAACACCAAAATTCGAAACCTGGAAAACCTCGTTGCAACCATGGGCGGTGATTTCAAAGTAACGCTGAAAGAGGCTATTTTACCATCTGCAAAAGGATTGATTGCCGTCTGTTTTTTTCAAACCTACCTGATATCCTGGTTTGAATATGGCCTGACACAATTTATCGGGGTGGGAAAAGTTCAAACACTCACGGTGATGGTTTACCGGTATATCAGTGAAGCAAATCCATATCTTGCTGCTCTGGCCGGGTTCCTGCTTGTAATTCCGCCACTGATTCTTTTAATCAGTAACAGACGTTTTCTGCTGAATAAAGTTTGGAGTACCTGATTTGATTGAAATAAAAAATTTATCGGTTTCTTTTGGTGATGAGACGGTTCTGAGGAAAATCAATTTTTCTCTCCGGGAGAATAAAACCCTTTCCGTCCTGGGGAAATCCGGCTGCGGTAAAACCACACTGCTGAAGACAATTGCCGGAATACATCACAACTACAGCGGGTCTGTTGAAATTAACGGAGAACCGGTTGATCAGCTCAAGCCGCAAGACCGTGGTGTTGTATACCTCTATCAGGAACCGTTACTGTTCCCTCACCTGAATGTGGTGCAAAATATCGGATTCGGACTGAAAATCAGGAATACAGACCCGTTAGTGATTCGCCGTAAAGTTGATAAAATGATACAGCAGCTTCATCTTGAAGGACAGGAGAAAAAAATGCCGGACCAGCTTTCGGGCGGACAGAAACAACGGGTGGCTTTTGGCCGTGCTTTTATCATCCATCCAAAAGTATTGCTGCTGGATGAACCTTTCGGAAGCCTTGATTCAGATACCCGGAAAGAGATGCAAAACCTCTTTATTGAAATATCCAATACTGAAAAAATAACAACCATTTTTGTCACGCATGACCTGAAAGAGGCACTGCTGACCGGCGACTACTTCGGAATGATGCATCATGGTAAACTCAATATTTTTGAGAACCGCGATGCTTTCATAAATAATGCTGATACCGGTGTGAAAGAAGAACTTGAATTTTGGACGAACCTAACAAACAAACATGTCAAACAGTAAAAAATTTCATCACGTTGAATCGATCTATTGGGTTTTTACCCAGCTCTGGAAAATTAATCCCTGTTGCCCTGGAACAAAAGATCCATTAGGCGATGCGAGGACTCAAAAGGTATCCGTATGAATTCATCTATCGCAGTAATTCTCGGCAGTGCTTTTGAAAAGAGTATTCCTGAAAAACTGAATCTTGAAATAATCGATATTCAGACCGGTTTTGGAACACAAAAGCTGTACAAATCGAAACAGGAAAACGGACGGGATCTGTTTGTGATCTTTCGTCATGGCCTGCCGCATACGCTGTTACCGAATCAGATCAATTACCGTGCTCAGGCAGCCGCACTGAAAGAACTCAGCTGCGGAGCCCTGCTTATAAACAGCTCAGTAGGTGTTTTGGATCCAAACCTACCGCTCTACAAACCCATGATGGTTACCGACCTGCTGATGCCGGAAAACCGGCTTCCAGACGGATCTACCTGCACCATGTTTGAGAAACCGGCCCCTCACCACGGACACCTCCTCATCAAAGACGGACTCTTTTCAACAGAGCTGAACCGGCAGATTCTTGATCTGGGCGGTGATGAAATCTACAAATCTGAAGATAACGTGGTGTTTGTATACGCAGGCGGCCCGAGAGGAAAAACACCCGCTGAAAACAAAATGTGGACACAGCTGGGCGGACAGGTCAATTCAATGACCCTGGCGCCTGAAGTGGTGCTTGCCAATGAGCTGGAAATACCGTGTGCGGCAGTTGTAGTGGGACATAAATACTCGGTTCCCGGAATTGAGAACCCGCAAAAACAGAAAATCGGAGACACACTTGAGCAGTCACGCAAAGCCACCGAATCCCTGATCATAAAATTTTTAAAAAGTGGTAAACCTGTGGATTTTGCCAACCAGATCTACCGTTTCTGATATGAAACCATCTGCAGATGAAATTAAATTCTTTATAAAAGAGAAATTCCCGGGGTTCGAGCCTTCATCTGAACCCGTTGAACTTTCCGGTGGTAACCTGAACTATGTGTGGCGTGTGCCGGGAAAACCGCTTAACGTTATCGTAAAACACGCACCTCCCTTTATTGCATCAAATCCTAAAGAATCGCTTAATCCGGACAGGCTTTGGTTCGAGACAAATGCACTTCGTTTGTTTATTGAAGGTGGTAAACTTTCATTTCTTTCAACCAAGGATATTTCTGTACCCCATTTTTACGGGTACGATTCAGAAAAAAATCTGCTTTTGATGGAGGATATCGGTTCCGAATCAACTCTCTTTTCTGATTATATGTTCAGAAATTACGATGATTCCATGCCTGCAATTCTGGGTAAATTTATAGCAAACATGCACCGGCAAACTGCCGGAGTTTCTTTTTTTAAAAAATCCTTTCAGAACCTGAACATACAGAAAACCCGGCTTCAGGTTCAGTACCGGGGGGCTGAAGAGTTTCTGGAAAATGCAGGTATAGCACCGGATCCAGTTGCCGTAAAAAATGCTGAACGTCTTGGAGAAAAACTTCTGTCACCCGGAAAATGTCTGGTTATGGGGGATCTTTGGCCTTCATCCATTCTCATTGACGGACACAAAATGCAGCTTATTGATTGGGAGTTTTGCCACTATGGGCGTCCATTGCAGGATATTGCCCATTTTATAGCACACTGCAGGCTGCATCAGGAAGCAACAGACGATCAGCGACGTAGAGAGCAGCTTCAGAAATTCAGAGATCATTTTTTAAAAAACTACCGGTTATCCCTGGGCAGTGATTTTTCAAATCTGTTTGATGAAACGGAAGTAAAAGGTTTTGCCATCCATTACGCTATGGAAATTCTGATCCGCATTTCAGGCCCATTTAAACAGGGCTATCTTTTTGATGCATATCCGGTAAATCATCCGAAAGTCCAGAGGCTTGCACAGGAGGCTTGTAATTTTCTTAAAAATCCGGAAAAACCGGAAGAGTATTTCCGGGAATGATCTGCGTACTCTTACTTATGCTCCTACAAAAATACTGCCAAGGCGTGACATCTCTACAAATCTGTTAAGAGTCTTTACTCAGGATTTGAAGAGATCGAAATTATTTGCAAACTCATCTACCTGTTTGGACAGACAGATGGATACCACACTCTACTTTGTCCTTGTCTTTCCATCTGCCGGCCCGCTCATGATCGCCGCTTTCAACAGGGTGCGTACAGGGAATGCACCCGATACTGGGATAACTCTCATCATGCAGCGGATTATACGGAAGGTCATAATCATTGATATAGCTCCACAGCTTGTCTGAGGTCCAGGATGCAACCGGGTTTATTTTTATCACATCACACTCACTGTCGTACTCCACAATTTGGGTCTCTCTCCGGGACTCAGACTGATTCCTCCTGATACCGGTAATCCATGCCGATTTATCCTGGAGGTAGTTTCTGAGCGGACGCACTTTACGAATAAAACAGCAGTGATTCGGGTTTTTATACCACAGATTATCACCAAATCTCTCTGCCTGCTCATCAAGAGTATATTCTGGAGTTATTTTTTTGATAGTAATCCCAAACTTCTTTTCAAGCTTATCACACAACTCATAGGTTTCGTTAAATAAAAGGTTTGTATCCAGGTAAAAAACAGAAACCGGCAAGCCAAGCTTATGTAAACGATGGATCAGAAATACACCCGAAAGACCAAACCCTGTGCCCATCACTATTTTTGCGCCGAACGTTTCGGCTGCCCATTTGAGAATTTCATCCGGGGTTTTTTCTTCAAAAAGACTGTTTAACTGAGTAAGCTGATTTTTACAGGATTCAATGGTTTGGAAACTATCAGCTTTGAAATTTCTATTACAGGAAATTTTCGGATTTCTATTCATATTATCCCGCAAATTTGGATAATTGTTCAAGGTTAGTTAGTTATTTCATATTTACAGGACGGCTGCCAGTCTAATCAGAATCACTGTTTAGAAAAACTTTCATTCTGAAAAAAACATCCGTTCATTCAGTACTTTGAAGAAAATTTTCCTAATTCTATTTGAAATACCGGATTCGAACTCTGACATTTAATTTATTGCCGGTTTGTTTGGTATCTTCAATTCGTTTAATCGGATTAGTTTATCTATGAGCAATAAAAAGCCCGCTGCCTTTATCAGGTAGCAGGCTTTATAAAAGTTTTTTACAGATTAGAAAATCTTGCAAGCTTTTTTCAGCCACCACCCATGCAGTTGAACGTACAACAACACGAAACAGGGCAAGGCCTGACATCGTCACTATTTGCCGATAAATCATTCAGTTTATTTTTCAAACGAAAGAAAATGATATAAGCCATTAATACAGTTATGTTTTTCAATGAAACATCTGTAAGTATAGCGACTAAAAGAGGATAGATCAAACTCGGTTTTGAAAAAGATATATGAAAGCGCTTTTATAAAAATTTTATTCCAAATAAAAAATACTTCATTCAAAGCATTTGTGTTAAGTCAAATATGAAATATCGGTCGAAACATATAAGCAACCACTGGTCATTGTCCGCCTGGCGGACGATCAATCTTGTAACCCCGGAATTTGATTCCGGGGATTTCGAGGGTTTTGCTTTCAGCAGAAATCATTCGTGCCTCCGGCACTTTCCCTGTTATGCGGCCGGCTATTCCCAGGGATGAATCCCTGGGTTACAATATGTACCGTGCCAAAAGGCACTTGGAGATAGTTGGATGACTAAAATAAATAATATCGATAAAATCCACGACCGGTGTCGGGATGGCAAAATCCGGTGAGATCGGGACCAGAAAAATACTGGCCCCGGGAATGCTTAGGTCCTTACACAATTGACATATATGAGTTGACACGACATTAGCTTTTGAACAGCGGTAATATTATTCAGCAGTTATTTTTTTATACAAATATTCCACAGCTTCTTCC